>CANEVG010000222.1 GCA_947442095.1 Sphingomonadaceae bacterium | reverse complement strand
TCGTGATCTCGCCCGGCGTCCGCGTGAACTACGACAAGAAGAAGGGGCTCTACGATTCGGTCGTGACCGGCAATGCCTCGGACGGCACACGGCAGATCGTCTCGCCGGTTCCAGGCTCGCCCTATTTCACCGACCGGTGGATCGCGCAGCTGCGCGGCATTCAGGCTTCGCAATTCTTCGAACCCACGTTCAGCGCGTGGAACCTCTCCTACGACGTCAACCTGCGCTACAAGATCACGCCCGATATCAACGTCTATGCAACTTACGCGCGCTCGTTCAAAACCGGCGGCATCAACCTGAACGGCGTGCCGACCGATCCCGAAGGCGTGCCAATCGCCTCAACCTTCACGATCAAACCCGAGAAAGTCGATCACTTCGAGGCCGGTTTCAAGACCCAGTTCTGGGACCGCCGTGCCACTTTCAACGTCACTGGCTTCTGGACCGAGATTAAGGACTTCCAGGCCAGCGTGAGCAATGGCCAGCTCGGCACCGTGCGCGGATACCTCGCCAATGCCGACAAGGTCCGCTCGCGCGGTGTCGAGGCCGACCTCTCGCTGCGGCCGAGCGACCGGTTCAGCACTTATGCCAACGTTGCCTATACCGATGCCACCTTCCAGAACTTCTGCGACGCCCCGCCGCCGCCCGAACTGGCAGGTGGTTCCAGCACCGGGATCACCGTGGATCCCAACGACAAGTGCCGCTACACGCTTGCTCCCGGCGTCAGCATCGGCGCACCGGGCACACCGGGCGCGGTCAGCCCGCCCTTCGTTGACGCATCCGGCGCGCCGCTGCCCGGCGTTTCGAAGTGGGCAGCGGCATGGGGCGCCGAAGCCAATCTGCCTACGCCGATCTTCGGCCAGGAAGGGCAAGCTTACTTCGGCTACGATGCCAGCTACCGTTCAAGCTGGTCGTCCAACCCAACACCGTCGATCTACACCAACGTGAACGGCTATTCGCTGCACAACTTCCGCGCGGGCTTCCGCACCGAGCGGTTCGATGTGTTCGGCTGGGTGCGCAATGCCTTCAACCAGAATTATGCCGAATTGCTGCTGGCCGGCACCGGCGGCAACACCGGCCTGATCGCCGGCCAGATCGGCGATCCGCGCACTTTCGGCGGCACCATCAAGGCCTCCTTCTGAACCTGCCTTTCACCCCGCAGCAAGTGCGGCACTCCGAGCCGGTGACGGAACGTCACCGGCTCACTTTTCCTTTGGGGCGAAGCGTCGCATCACAAGCTCACTTCACCGCAGGCCAATTTGTCTACTTATTAAGTGGAGTTAAGGGCCCACTTGGGATATCCGGGCCGAGCCAACCTGACAATTCCCAGACACGGAGCTTTTTGCGTGGTGCGAAGTTGGAAAAGGAGACGCAGCGGCGATGGCCCTCTCCGTCATGACCATGCCGGATCCGGCCTCAAAAACGCACTCTGAGAAAGCCCATTACCCATGTTCTCGTTTCCCGAACTGTCTGCCGAGCATGTCGCGGCAATCTTGCCGTTCATCGGCGTGGGCTTCTTTGCTCAATTGATCGATGGTGCTTTAGGCATGGCCTTCGGTGTGCTGACCAACACGCTTCTGGTCAGCGTCATGGGGCTTGCGCCCGCGCGCGCATCAGCCAGTGTGCATATGGTCGAAACCTTCACCACAGCGGCCTCGGGCATCAGCCACATCGTCCATCGCAATGTGGACTGGCGCCTGTTTGCACGGCTCGCCATCCCCGGCGTCATTGGCGGCGTGACCGGCGCCTACATCCTGTCCAACATTGATGGCAATATCGCCAAGCCGTTTGTCATGGCTTATCTGACCGCAATCGGCCTTTATCTGCTGTGGCGGGCGTGGCGCATGAACTATGGCCATGAACACAAGTCCGCGCGCGTCGTCGAACCGCTCGGCCTGATCGGCGGCTTCCTTGATGCTGTCGGCGGCGGCGGCTGGGGACCGGTGGTGACGTCAAACCTGCTGGTGCAAGGCACCGAGCCCCGCACAACGATCGGCACGGTCAACGCGTCCGAATTCGTCCTCACCGCAACAGTCTCGATCACCTTCATCCTGACCTTGGGGTTCAAGGCCTTCACCGTGGCCACGATTGGCCTGATTATCGGCGGCCTGCTCGCCGCGCCGCTGGGCGCTGTCATTGCAAAGCGCATCCCGGCCAAGCGGCTCATGGCCATGGTCGGCGCGCTGCTGACGGCGACCAGCGTCTTCAGTCTCTACAAGGCGCTGGCTTGATCGCGCGCCTCCCCCTCTCGCCTTCCCCGCACCTTCCGGCTATCACGCCGCCATGCCTGCCACCCGCTTCTTCATCATGCGCCACGGCGAGACGGTGTATAACGCCGCGCGCCGCTTACAGGCGAACCACATTCACACCCCGCTCACCCGGCTCGGGGCCGAGCAGGCGCTGGCCATGGGCGAGGCCCTGCGCGGCGCGCTCGGCGATCAACCGGCTGTCACGCTCCACGTTTCGGAAACCGGGCGCGCCCTGCAGACCATGGCGATGATCACCGATAGTCTTGGGCTCGACTGGTTCGCCGCAAGGCGCACAGACGATCTGAAGGAGATCGATATGGGATCATGGTGCGGGCGGCTCTATGACGATGTCGAGGCCGAGATCGGGCCGATCGTGCTGGCCGATCACCTGCTGCGTCCGGCGCCGGACGGCGAGGACTACCCCATGATCGCCGCGCGGCTGAACCGCTGGCTGGGCGAAGTGGCCGATCAGCCCGGCGATCATGTCATCGTCATGCACGGCATCTCTAGCCGGGTGCTGCGCGGGATCATGGCACGCTATCCGGTTCACCCGGACCTTGGCGTGCCCATCGCCCCTTCGCTTGTGCAAGGTTCGATCGCGCTGGTTGTTGATGGACAGGAAACCGTTCTCTTTGGCTCCGAACGGGGCACCGAGCACGCCTGATGGGCGAGGTCGTCAATCTCCGGCTTGCCCGCAAGGCCGCCGCGCGCAAAGCGAAGGAGGCGGATGCCGCCGCCAATCGCGCCGCGCACGGCCGCACCCGCACTGAGCGCACGGCCACCAGAGCCGAGGAGGCACGCATCACCCGCCTGCTCGATGGCGCACACCGCGAAGGGACGGATTGATGCGCTCGACCGACAACAACACCAGCGTGCGGCTCTACCACCTTGACGACGGCCCTGAGGGCAGCCTTGAAGGCGTGGGGATCCTTACGCTGTTCTATGGTTCGCTGGCCGAAGCGCTTGCGCTCGCTGCCCAGCAGCCAGAGGACCTGCTGGAAGGTCTCTTCATCGCCACCGACAACGATGTTGTCGCCTATCTCGATCTGGTCGAGCTATGAGACGCGCGCTGGCCGCCGCTGCCTTTCTGTTCGCTGTCCCAGCCACGGCACGCGACAGTCTCGGCATCTGGAACACCTGGGGCGCTTTTTCCGATGCAGGCGTGCCGCGCTGTTATGCCATCGCCATGGCTACCGGAGCGGAAGAGCAGAGCGATGAGTTCAAGCCCTATATCACGGTGGGCAACTGGCCGCGACGGGGCACGCGCGGTGAAGTCCATGTGCGCCTCTCCCGCCGCCTTGGCGCAGGCGGCGCAGTCACCCTGTCGATTGCTGGTGAGCGGTTCCCGCTGATTGCAGGTGCTGCTGATGCATGGGCAGCAGACCGCCAGATGGATGCGGCCATTGTCGCGGCCATGCGCTCGGCCCGCACCATGACCGTCACGGCCCGCAGCGCGTCCGGGCGTATGTTCAGCGACAGCTACACGCTTGCCGGTGCGGCCTCGGCGATGGACGCGGCCCTTCTGGGATGTGCGCAAAACTAGCGGCAGGCCACCAGTTTGCCTGAAAGCCCGTCAGGCCCTATATGCGGTCTATGCAGATAGCGCCGATGCCGATCCCGGGACATATCGATCCCGTCCCTGTGCCCCGTGAGGTGACCCCGCGCGCGGACGGACGCATCGACCTTATAGGCCTTGCGCGCCCGCAGATCGCGGCCTTGTTGCTCACGGCCGGGCTTGATGCCAAGGCCGCCAAGCTGCGCGCAAAACAGGTATTTCACTGGCTCTATCACCGCGGTGTGACTGATTTTGAGGCGATGACCGATATCGCCAAGACCATGCGTCCATGGCTGGCGGAGCGCTTCGTGATCGGCCGTCCTGAAGTGGTCGAGGCGCAAGTCTCCACCGATGGCACGCGCAAGTGGCTACTGCGCACGGCAGACGCGCACGACTTCGAAATGGTATTCATCCCTGATGCCACCCGCGGCACGCTGTGTGTCTCAAGCCAGGTGGGCTGCACCCTCAATTGCCGCTTCTGCCACACCGGCACGATGCGCCTCGTGCGCAACCTTACGCCAGGCGAAATCGTCGGGCAGGTCATGCTGGCGCGCGATGTGCTCGGTGAATGGCCCAAAGGCTCGATGGCCGGGCTGGACTTCGATGAGCCGGAAGAGGACGAACCCGCCGCCGACTACACGCCGGATGGCCGCCTCCTCACCAATATCGTGATGATGGGCATGGGCGAGCCGCTCTACAATTTCGAGCACGTCCGCGATGCGTTGAAGCTGGTGATGGACGGCGACGGGCTCGCACTTTCAAAGCGGCGCATCACGCTTTCGACGAGTGGCGTAGTGCCGATGATGGCCCGCGCGGGCGAGGAAATCGGCGTAAACCTCGCGGTCTCGCTCCACGGCGTGACGAAGGAGGTGCGCGACGAGATCGTGCCGATCAACCGCAAGTTCGGTATCGAGGACTTGCTTCAGGCCTGCGCCGATTATCCCGGCGCCTCAAACGCGCGGCGCATCACCTTCGAATATGTGATGCTCAAGGACAAGAACGACCGTGACAGCGACGCGCATGAGCTTGTGCGGCTGCTGCGTCAGTATGACCTCCCCGCCAAGGTCAACCTCATCCCGTTCAACCCCTGGCCCGGCGCGCCCTATGACTGCTCGACCCCTGAGCGCATCAGGCGCTTTGCCAAGATCGTGTTCGATGCAGGGATTTCCGCACCGGTGCGCACGCCGCGTGGTCGTGATATCGACGCTGCATGCGGGCAGCTCAAGACCGCGGCCGAACGCAAATCCCGCGCCGAGATCGACCGCCTTGCCGAAGACAAGCAGGCAGCGCTGGGGTAGATTTCATCCCATAACTTGGAAAAGGCGGGATAACATTTGCGCGCTCGCGCCGTTGACAAACCGCACGCGGTACAGGGTCGCGTTCACCACTGCGCCATTCGCCCGCACCAAAAGGTGCGCCGACGTGTTCGCGGCGAGCGCCCCGCTGGTGACGGGCAGATCGGTCGCAGCGCTATCGAGCGACTGGTCAACAAATAGCGGCACCGCTTGGCCTGCAAAAGCTGTGGCGCTGAAGAACTCGTATTGCATGCCGTTATGGGCCCACCTGCTGCTGTTAAAGGCCGCATTTGCAACCAGGGGCGTTGTGCTGTCGGTTTAGCCGATGCCGGGATTTACCGTACCCGTCACCGAAACGCTGCCGATCCCCGAGCTCCCAGCGGCGAGATAGAGGCCAGAACCCGGCACCACTTGCGGCTTCTGGTTGAGCACCACGGAAACCGTGCCGCTGGTTTACGTCGAAACCCGCGTGCGGAGGAAAGCGGCAGACGAGACAAAACTGGAGATGCCGGTTGTGGTGGACATCGTGGTCGGCGCTGGGTTTGCCGCCACCGCCGAGATCACCGGCAGTGTGACCTAGTTCGTTTTGTCGTTCGATTGCTCGTAAGTGATCGTGCAAGTCGTGCCCGCGTTGGTTACCTGGAGCGAATCGCCCATGAAGTTGGGCGTCGCTGCCGACACCGCCGTTACACCCGCTGCTTCACTCGCTGAAACGGTGCCCGGGCTAGACAGCGGAACCGGCAGCGGCGCGGATGCGCTGACATTCTCGGCAGTTCCATCGACATTCGTGAAGGCGGCTCCGTTGGCCGGCGTGAACAAGGCGGGGAAGGTGACGGGCGGGACGACCATGGGCGATGTCCATCAGCAGCGCCATAAGCTGCCAATAAATAGCCCATATGGTTCTTTGAGCAAGTCATTTACTCCAAATCGGCCATTCATCGCTAAGCAAGCCCGACTCATCGCCTTTGCAAAGGCGTTCATGCTGGGTTGGGGATCAGTGCGGCACGACCATTTCAGCCGGTAATCTGCAAACACCACAGAAGAAAGGGACTTCCGCGATGAACAAGCTTATCCTCAGTGCTGCACTCGCTGCCATCGTCCTGCCCGCTGCGCCCGCGCTGGCACACGAT
>CANEVG010000221.1 GCA_947442095.1 Sphingomonadaceae bacterium | reverse complement strand
TCCACTGGATCCTGTCGAGCCGGAAGGTCTTTGCGGACCAGGTCGCGGAAGGTGGGATCGAACGTACCAAGCAGAAGGCGATGTTCGTAGTCTCGGCGCTGATCGGGCTTGGCGTGACGACCTTGATCGTCGGCGGGGCAAGCGCTGCCGGGCTCGATCCGCGCGTCGCCAAGCTCTGCGCAATCGTCGTCAGCTTCATGGTGACTTGGCTTCTGCGCAAGCGCGTGGTGTTCCGCTGATGGCAGCGCATGACACTTCCGGTGCGAAGCGGTCGGGCGAGGCCGTTTCACTGGCTGCGCCTTGCCGCACGGCAGTCCGACATTTTTTCTCCATGGGGAACCTTGGTTGATGGCTTCGTTGTTCGTTTCTGCTGATCAGGCGCCTGCCAAGGTTGCTTCTGTCACTGATCCAGCCAAGGGCCCTGGCCTCCGGGTGCTGATCACCTGGGTTGTGCTCGCGGCGGCGATGATCGCCGTCAACTTCAAGCTCATCACCATGATGCGCTTTGGGGATCCCGATGATGCGCTGCGCCTGCTCCAGGTGCGTGATCTGCTGGCCGGCCAGTCCTGGTTCGATGTCCATCAATATCGCGTTGCCGCGCCCGAAGGGGTGGCGATGCACTGGTCGCGCCTGGTCGATATCCCTATCGCCGGAATGATCCTGCTGCTGCGGCCGCTGCTGGGAACTGCGAGCGCCGAACAGGTGACTGCGGTGCTCGTTCCGCTGCTCACTCTGCTTGGCGCGATGGCGCTGCTGGGCCGTCTTGCCGCGCGCTGGTTCAATGATGAAGTGGTCGCGCTCTCGGGTCTCATGATGGGGCTCTCGTCCCCGGTCCTGTGCCAGTTTACCCCGCTCCGCATCGATCACCATGGCTGGCAGATCGTGCTTGCGCTAGCGGCGCTGAACGGGCTTCATGCCAAGGATTCCCGGCGCGGCGGCCTGGTGATCGGGCTTTCTCTGGCCGCGCTGCTCGCGATCTCGATTGAGGGCCTGCCGCTCACCGCGCTATTTCTGGGCATCTGCGTGCTGCGCGGCTTGCGCAATCCGGCTAGCCGGTTTGACTGGTTCGCGGTCGCTGCCGGCAGCCTTGCGCTGGGCAGTGCGGCGATCTTCCTCGGCACACGCGGGGCATACGATCTCGTGACGCATTGCGATGCGATCTCCCCGGTGCATCTGGCGATGCTGGCCTGGGTGGCGGCGGGCGCCGTTGTACTGCGCCTTGCCGCGCCGCGCAGCCTGCCGGGCCAGATCGGAGCGCTAGCGGTGATCGGTGCCGGCGCCGCCGCGATTCTCTTTGGCATCGCGCCCGAATGCCGTCGCGGCGCGTTCGTGATGCTTGATCCGCTGGTCAAGCGCTACTGGTACGATTCGGTGCAGGAAGGCATGCCTTTCTGGCACACGTCGCCGCCGCTGGCAGCGGCCATCCTCGCCGGGCCACTGGTCGGCATCATCGGCACGTTGTGGCTGTGGCGCGGCGCGAGCGATCCGCGAAGCCGGATGCTGTGGTGCGATCATCTCCTGTTGCTGGCCGGCGCCTGGCTGATCGGTCTGGTGGTGGCGCGGGCTTCGGCAACCGCGCTGGTCTTTGCCGCCGTGCCCTCGGCCGCGCTCATTCTGAAGGGTGTCTATCGCCTGCGCTCGGTGCCGATCTTGCCGCGCATCGGCGGCTATTTCGTGGTGATTTCACTGCTGGCCCCAGGACTTCCGGTGGTCATGACCATGGCCGCGGCGAGCCCGCTCTCGGCAAACGCCAATCGCGACGGCAATCTCGAGAAGTCTGTCGCCGGCGTCAGTCTCGGCGCGCTTTCCATCTCGCAATGCCGCTATGATGTGGCCGGCCGCGCGCTAGGCCGGCTGCCCGCGGTCGATATCTTCGCCCCGCTCGATATCGGGCCCGACCTTGTCGTGCGATCGCATGATCGCGTGGTCGCGACCGGGCACCATCGGGGCGCAGCGGGAATGCACGATGTGATCACCGCGTTCATGGCACCCGCCGAGGAGGCGCATGCCCTCATCCGCAAGCGCCACGCCACACTGGTCGTGGTCTGCCCGGATATCTACGAACCCTCGGTCTATGCCGCAAGAGCGCCCAGGGGACTGATGGCCGATCTGCTCAAGGATCAGCCGCCGCAATGGCTCCAGCCGGCGAACATCGCGCCGGGATCCCACATCAAGTTCTGGCGCGTGGTGAACTGAGCAGCTTCACGCCGCGTCGCGCAGCGTGACCCACATAGGGGCGTGATCGCTGGCCTTCTCGCGCCCTCGATGGGCCTTGTCGACACCGGCGCCGACCAACCGGTCTGCGAGCTCGGGCGAAAGAAGCGCGTGATCGATGCGGAAGCCGTGATCGCGCTGCCAGGCACCGGCCTGATAGTCCCAGAAGGTCCAGATGCCGCCGCGCGGATGGTGCAGGTCCAGTGCATCGGTCCAGCCATCGTTGATCAGGCGGCGATAGGCATCGCGCGACGGAGGCTGCATCAGCGCGTCGCTGGCCATTGCGCGCGTGTCCCAAACGTCCTTGTCCTCGGGGATCACGTTGAAATCACCGATCACCAGTGCAGGGCATTCTTCTGCCGTAATCTGCGCCATGCGGGCGCGCAGCCGATCCATCCAGCGCAGCTTGTAGTCGAACTTGGGGCCGGGCTGGGGATTGCCGTTGGGCAGGTAGATGCACGCCACGCGCAAGCCGAACACCTCGGCCTCAAGATAGCGCGAATGCTCGTCTTCCGGCTCTCCGGCCAGCCTGCGCTGCACTTCGATCGGCTTCACGCCGTCCGCAAGGATGGCGACGCCGTTGAAGCCCTTCTGCCCGTGCCAGATCGCGTGATAGCCGATCTTCTCGAACTCGGCGGCAGGGAAGTCTGCGTCCTGTGTCTTGATCTCCTGCAAGCAGGCGACCGAGGGCCGGGTTTCCTCCAGCCATTCGAGCAGCCGGGGAAGCCGCGCCTTGATCCCATTGATATTGAAGGATGCGACTTTGAGCGTCACACCGAGAAGCTCGAGCCGCAGCCGCAGCCCGATGCTGCCTGTGGGTTGGTGACACGGAACGCGGCGCCGCCAAGCGATTCGACATATTCGACCGTCGCGCCAGCGATCAGTTCAAGGCTCATCGCATCGACCAGCAGGCGCACGCCGTCAGTTTCGGCGACCAGGTCGTCCGCCTCTGGCGCATCACCCATCTCGAACTTGTACTGAAAGCCCGAACAGCCGCCGCCTTCGACCGCCAACCGAAGCACCGCCGGGCGGCTTTGCTTGGCGGCGATGGCAGCAACGCGCGCTGCCGCGCTGGGGGCCAATGTCACGCCGGGCGTGGTCGCTGCGTCCTGGGTCATGGTGGTCATGGCGCCAAGATAGGGCGCAATGGCCCAGTCCTCAAGTCATATGGCTGCTCAAGTCCGGCCTATCGGCCGGTGCCGCTTCGAAACGCGCTCTTTCGCGCGTTTCGCAGACACTACGCCGACTGAATATACTCGCGCAAGGCGCCCGCTTCGGCCTCGATGCGGTCGATGCGGAACTTCACGAGATCGCCAATCGAGACGAAGCCAACCATCTTGCCGTTGTCGATCACGGGCAAATGGCGGATGCGTCGCCGGGTCATCAGACTCAAGGCTTCAAGCGCCGTGCTGGAGGTCGAGACCGAGATGACCGGTGCGGTCATCACATCGCGCACTTTCATCTCCAGCGCGGCCGCGCCGTGTGTTTTGAGCGCATACAGCACATCGCGTTCCGAAAAGATTCCGGCAACAGCGCTTCCGGCATCGGTCACGGGCAAGGCGCCGATACGGCGCGTCGCCAAGGTTTCCACGGCATCGGCCACTCGGTCATCGGCGTGGCATTGCCACACTTCGCCCGAACGGCCAGCGATCAGCATTGCGATCGTCATGGCATCCTCCATTTCTATGCCGGACGATCGTTTGATTTGGCCGTCTGGCCGCCGTCCGTGGGGGGATCATGCCACCAAAGGGCAAGGAGAGGAAGCTCCCCCGGAAAGCGATTGCCACGTGCTGCCTCGCAGCGCATGAAGCGGACGATGGCATCGCCTATTCGCCCCTCTCCGCTCGATGATCCGGCCCAGGCTGCTTTCGCATGGTCGCGTTATCGCCGGCTGATGCGCTGGATGGGCCTTTTCACGGCCTGCGTGGTGGTGACGTGTCTCGTCTATCTCCATGAAGTGGTGGGCGATGTTCCGATCCATCTCTACATCGCGTCCACATTGGGCATCAGCGTCACGATGATGCTGATGGGCGCGCTGATGGGGCTCGTGTTCCTGTCGAGCGGAACAGGCCATGACGAAGCGGTCGACAATGGCCTCGAGCAGCACGTCGACGACTGGTGGAAATGAGCTAGTCTGGGGGATTGAGCCGGTACTCCTCGACCGGAACCCCGCCGATCACGTGCTCCAGGATGATCCGCTCCAGCACCGGCGGCGTGCAGGAATGGTACCAGACGTTGTCTGGATAGACGAGCGCGACCGGGCCGACCGCGCAGACCCGCAGGCAACCCACCTTGTTGCGCAGCACGCCTTGCGGACCGCCCAGCTTCAGTTCGCCCAGCCGCTTCTTGAGGTAGTTCCAGGCCTCATCGCCCACTTCGCGGGGGGCGCACTTGTCCTTGTCCGGCCCGGCGCAGAGCAGGATGTGGCGCTGGGGGGCAAAGCCGCCCAGTCCGGCCACAGCCCGGCGGGCGATGGTGAGCGGATCGTCTACCGGATCAGCCATGCATCGAGCCTTTCGCGCAAAGCCCGGTCGATCGGCATCGGGCGCTCGCCATCGGTGAACACGATCGTCACGTGCGCGGTGGCGACCGCGCGGCCGTCCTGCAGCAGCAATTGCCTCAGGCTCCAACTGCTGCGCCCGCCGGGCAGTGCACCGACGCGGCATTCAAGGCCGCCCGGATAATAGGCCTGCGCCAGATAATCGATGTTCACATTGGCGACCATGAAGCGCGCGTTCTCGGTATTGCGCGGCAAGCCGACAGCGGTGATGAAACGCAGGCGGGCATCCTCGAACACGGCGGCCATCGCCACATTGTTGATGTGCCCGTTCGGATCGAGATCGGCAAACCGCGTGGTTACCGCGTTTGCAAACGGGTAGCGCGCAGGATCAAGTAGCGCGGGATCAGGTCTTGCCATAATTACGGGGTTTTCCGCTCAGCCCTTCTTGCCGACGATGCGGGCAATCTCGGCTGCGACCAGCTTTTCCACCATCGGCGGCAGATTCCGATCCAGCCAATCGGCAAGCTGCGGGCGCAGCAGATCACGCACCAGGCCTTCGAGCGAGGTTTCGCCCGACCGCACGATCTGCGGAGCCGCGCCGGGTGCGGCCATCATGGCCAGTGTCGCCAGCGATTCACGCATCGAAGCGGCAGTCGTCTCGGGCAGGAGCGGCGTTTCGTCGTCTTCGTCGGTTTCCAGCTCTGCCACGCAGGCGATCCCGCGTTCCTCCTGCAGGATCTGCGCGGCCACTTCGCTCAGATCGAGTACATCTGCGGGGAATAACGCGGGCTTGCCTTCACCGCGCGGGACTGGGCGAGCCGCGATTGGCGCAGCTGCGGGCACCTCGGCTGCGCTGTCGCGGCGAATCCGTTCGCGTGCGGCTTCCGCCCGGTTGTCACGCGCGATGACCTTCTTGATCGATTCGAGGATTTCCTCGACCGACGGTTCGGAAGCCTGACGCATACGAATCCCCAACGCAGTAGAACGAATCAGTTCGGCATAGCCGAACGCTGTACCATTATGGCACAGATTGCGCAGGAATAGTTGCAGTTTGCGCGGGCGTGTCAACCGTGCGGGTCGCCTTTGCCGTCGGAACGGGGTCGAGCGCCCAGTCCCACACCCGGCCGCGCACTCGCCGGTAGTTCGCCTCGGGATCGTAGAGCGTGTTCGCGTCGAAGCCGAGATCGGCGGCCTGCGCCCGGCCCATCGCCGCGAGGAGATTGAATGCGGCGACATAAGCATTGCGACGCGCCGCTACGAGCCCGACTTGTGCGCGCACCAATTCCTGCTCGGCATCGAGTATATTCAGGATCGTGCGGTTGCCCACGGTGTTTTCCGCGCGCACGCCCTCAAGGCTGAGGGCGGCGGCATCGACCGCGGTCTGATTGAGCGTGATGACATCGTTGGCTGCTCGCCACTGGGTGTAGGCGGAGCGGACCGATGCAATGACCTGACGCTCGGCGGAAATCTCCTGCTCCAGCGCCGCACTGGCGGTGGCCTGGGCCTGGCGCTGCCGCG
>CANEVG010000220.1 GCA_947442095.1 Sphingomonadaceae bacterium | reverse complement strand
TCCTACCGCGCAGATATCGATCAACTGGCGGCGATGTTCCGGTACTGCCTGCATCCGGTCGCGCCAAAGGGCGAGACATGGTCCGACGCAATGGCCGACCGGCAGCGCTTGCACCGGCTGAACCTGCTGCGGTTCCTGCAGGTATCTGTGGCCACGTGGTGCCGGCCAGACGCAGCGCATGATCTTTCGACCGCGCAGAACCGCGATCAGTGGATCTCGGCCGCGCGCGTGGTGCAGCTGAATCCCAAGGGCCGCCGCCAGACGAAGAAACACCGGCCCGCGGTGCCGGTGCCTGAGAGGTTTGCACAGATCCTCGATCAGACCGAGGGCTTCGCCGTGAAGGTCGGCTCGATCCGCAAGGCCTTCGAGGCGATGCTCGACTATCTGGAAATGCCGCGCGAGCGGGAAACCGGGGTCAAGCTCATCCGCCGGTCAATCGCGCAGATCGCGCGGAGGCGGATCGGAGAGGAGCGGTGGCGGCAAGGCGAGATCATGCTGGGCCATGCCAAGTTTGGAATGAGTGACCTCTACGCGCTGCGCGATCCGGCCAATCTAGGCGTCGCGCTCGCGGCCACCGAGGGCATTATTGCGGACATCGAGCATCGTGTTCCGGGGGCGTTTTCAGCCCCCTACACCGGAGCAGCACCGGAGCTGCGCGTTATCAAGGGAGGCCGAGGCCGATGATAAGTGTCGATAATTTCAGCGAAAAAGTTGGTCGGGGAAAGAGGATTCGAACCTCCGGCCCCTGCCTCCGGCATGCAAGGGCCGTCGCCCCTGCATGCCTTGAACTGACGAGTTGGGTGCCATGGTTGCGCCGCGGCGCAACCCCGCGCTGCTGCAGGCTATGTCGCCGCTTTGCTGCAGGCGCTGCGTTGCAGGTGTAGCGCGTCGCTGATTTAGGGGATGCAAGGGCAATGGCCCTTGCCCGCCGGAGGCCCTTCCTAAAACTTGGTCGGCCGCAGCGCCTTGGCCCATCCGCTCAGTGTGAGGATCGCAAACCGCTCGGTCACGCGGCCATCCGCGTCCGCCGCCGCAGCAAAAGCCGCCTGGGCACGCGCCCATCCGGCCTTGCCCGGTGGCGGGCCGGGGCGGGCGAGGCAGCTGGAGAGGCCCTGAGCGCGCAAGTCCTCCAGCAGGCGGGTGAAACTGGCGTAGCGAACGTCCAGCATGCGGCTGTCGCTCATCGGTTGTGCAAACCCGCAGCGCTGCAGCAGATCGCCGCCCGCGCGCACATCGACTTGCGGGTGGATGCGGGCTGCCGGCCGTTCGCCATCAGCGGCAACCATCGCGGCGCGCAAAGCGGGCACGCTGCCCGCGCCGCACCAACTCATGATCGCCAGACCGTCCGGGGCGAGCGCGCGGCGGATATGGACAAGCGCGCCGGGCAGATCGTTCACCGTGCCAAGCGAATCGAGGTGAGCGATCAGATCGAAGCCGGTTTCGGGGAAAGGCTGCTCTTCGTCCAGCGGCAGTTCGCCTGCCAGCGGCGCTGCATCGGCGCGCACCACCGTGCAGCCACGCGCCGCCAGCGCTTCGGCCAGCCGGCCGCTGCAATCACCCACCACCAGTGCGCGCTGCGGTTCGTGGCGCAGGAAGGCCAGCCGGTTGAGCACGTCCTCGGCCATGTCGTCTGCCAGATAGCACGCGGCATCGGGGCGGCGCTGCAGGCTGCGCATGCGTTGGCGCACCGCGCGGCGGCGGGCTGGGGAGAAGATGGTTGGGGGAGCGGGCGTTGCCATGCTGCACGGTCCCTGCCGCGCCGCGTGGGCAAAGCCAAGCCCCTCTTGCCAATCATCCCTGTTGCGAGGCGGACTGGGTGGGCGGACAATCGCGCCGCGGCCAAGCCAAGCCAACCCTTGGCGGGCTTGGACGACGCGCCCGGGCCTAAGCGCTGCGCGGCGACCGATGCCTGCTTCACGCCGCTGCGTAAAGCCTGGGCGAAGCAGGTGATAATTGCGTGCTTTGCGAGGGTGCTGGAGGAGACATTGGACTATGCTGCCTATGGGCACGCGCCGCTTGCCGCATGATTATGGGGGGCCTCAAACGCGAGACGCCCGGAGCGTTAACTCCGGGCGTTCCCGTGACGATATCATCATGGCAGAAGCAGCGCTTCGGGTTCCGGCAGCCCCCTGACTGCCTTTTCTGAACCAAAATGCTTGTTTCCGACCAAATCTCTGTTTTTCCGTTGGCCGCGTCGTCCGCTTTGATCACGGTATCGTCGCAGCCATCCGGCCCCATTTATAACCCTGAACTCTGGCCATATCGAACTTCGTGGTAACGAACTTCCAAAGCCCCGCGCGAACTTTAGACCGCTGCGGATACGGCTCCCTCAAGCCGCCATGGTTTCTTCGGGCATCGCAGGCAAACGGGAAAGTCTCTTGTGACAGACCCATGGATTTTGCCGGGGGCATGTGGTTATCGTGCAACAAAACATCGAACTACGGTGTCATTTTGTGAAAGGCCCAGCTCATTTCCACGCATTCTCCTGAAACTGAAGCGCGCGAACAGGGCGCAGTGTTCATGCCGCGCTTCGATGCGGCGGGGCTGGTCACGGCCGTCGTGCTCGATTCTGCCAGCGGTGACCTGCTCATGGTTGCGCATATGGACGCAGAGGCCATCGAAGCGACGCGCACGACCGGCTTGGCCCACTTCCACTCGCGCTCGCGCGGGCGGCTCTGGATGAAGGGTGAAACATCGGGCCACGTGCTCAAGGTGATCGAGATCCGGGTTGATTGTGATCAGGATGCGCTGGAGCTGCGGGTCGTGGCAGCGGGACCAGCCTGCCACACGATGGCGTCGAGCTGCTTTTACCGGCGATTGACAGCCGAAGGCGCGCTGGAACGCATCCAAGATTGACGCTTACGTAAAGGGCAGTTAATTCTCCGCGCATGTCCTCGCGCCCCGTTTCCCCGATTCAGGCCTCTGCCATTGATCCGCCAGTGCGGCGCATCGGGCCTGGAGGCACCGGTGACCACACCGGGCATCTGCACCAGCCCGATGCCTTGGCACGCGAGCAGTTTACCATTTCCGATCTCTCCGCAGAGTTCGGCGTTACAGCGCGCGCGCTGCGCTTCTATGAGGACGAGGGGCTGATCGCGCCGACGCGTTCCGGCCTATCACGTATCTACAGCAAGCGCGACCGGGCACGGCTCGCATGGATCATGCGCGCCAAGAATGTCGGCTTCAGCCTCTCCGAAATCCGCGACATGATTGATCTTTATGATCTGGGCGACGGCCGCGCGAAGCAGCGCCGCGTGACCATCGACAAGTGCCGCGAGCGGATCGACAATCTGGGGCGGCAGCAGGCAGACATTGCCGCCACGATTGCCGAGCTGACCAGCTTCGTCGCGCTGCTGATCGAACGCGAAAAGACCGACGGACAAAGACCCGTTAGCGAATAACCCGCAAGAGGACCTGACCCATGCCCGTTTTCCAGGCGCCGACCCGCGACACCCGCTTTGTCGTCAACGAGCTGATAAACCTTGAAAGCTATGGCCATCTGCCCGGCTTTGAAGTGGCAACGCGCGATCTGACCGACAGCGTGATCGAGGAGGCGGGGCGTTTCGTGAACGAGGTGATCGCCCCGCTCAACCTCTCGGGCGACCGCGAAGGCTGCACGCGCCATCCCGATGGCAGCGTCACGACGCCCAAGGGCTTCAAGGAGGCCTATGCCCGCTATGTCGAGGCGGGCTGGGGCACGCTCGCCGCGCCCGAGGCGCTGGGCGGGCAGGGGCTGCCGCATGTCATGGGCTTCATGATGGAAGAATACCTCGCCAGCGCCAACCAGGCCTTCGCGATGTATCCCGGCCTTGCCAACGGCGCGATCTCGGCGCTGGTTTCCAAGGGGTCACCCGATCAGCAGGCGCGCTATCTGCCCAAGATGATCAGTGGCCACTGGCTTGGCACGATGAACCTGACCGAGCCGCACTGCGGCACCGATCTTGGCCTCATCCGCACGCGCGCCGAGCCGCAGGGGAACGGCACATACGCAATCAGCGGCACCAAGATCTTCATCTCGGCAGGGGATCATGACCTGTGCGAGAACATCATCCACCTCGTACTCGCCAAGACGCCCGGCGCACCCGAATCGAGCAAGGGCATCTCGCTTTTCATCGTGCCCAAGTTCCTCGTGAACGATAATGGCACCTTGGGTGCGCGCAATGCCGTCTCGGTCGGTTCGATCGAACACAAGATGGGCATTCACGGCAACGCGACTTGCGTGATGAACTATGATGGCGCAACCGGCTGGCTGGTGGGCGAAGAGAACAAGGGCCTCGCCGCGATGTTCATCATGATGAACGCGGCGCGGCTGGGCGTGGGCATTCAGGGCCTCGCGCAGGCAGAAGCCTCGTACCAGAACGCGGTGGCCTATGCACTGGAACGGCGGCAGGGCCGCGCGCTGACCGGGCCTGCGGAACCGCAGCAGAAGGCCGATCCGATCATCGTTCACCCCGATGTGCGGCGTATGCTGATGGATGCGCGCACTTTCATCGAGGGCATGCGCGCGCTCTGCACCTGGGGCGCGCTGCAGGTCGATCTCAGCCACAAGGCCGCCACCGAGGAAGAGCGCCAGGCGGCGGACGATCTCATCAGCCTGCTCACCCCTGTGATCAAGGGTTACGGCACCGACATGGGCTACAAGACCGCGACCGACATGCAGCAAGTCTGGGGCGGGCACGGCTATATCGCCGAAAACGGCATGGACCAGTTCGTGCGCGATGCCCGCATCGCCATGATCTACGAAGGCGCCAACGGCATTCAGGCGATGGACCTTGTCGGCCGCAAGCTGGCGCAGAACGGCGGCCGCGCTATCCAGCTGCTGTTCAAGACCATCGATGAGGAATGCGCGACTAGCGAGAGCGCGGACCCGGCCGTTGCGCTGGTGGCTGAACGACTTGCGAAGGCCTCAGGCCACCTCAAGGCTGCGACGCTGTGGTTCATGCAGAACGCGATGGCCGACCGTAACGCGCTCGGCGCGGGCGCCTATGCCTACATGACCCTGACCGGCGTGGTTTCGCTGGGCCTGATGTGGCTGAAGACGGCCAAGGTCGCCTCGGCATCGTTGGCCGCAACCACCGATGATAAGCAGTTCTATGAGGCTAAGCTGCTCTGCGCCAAGCACTGGGCGCTGCGCTTTGCCCCCAATGCGGGCGCGCTGCGCTACGAGGTCGAGGCGGGCGCGGAGACGATCATGGGGCTGCCGGCTGAGGCCTTTGCGGCCTGATCAGAACAGTTCGTCCAACATGCTCATCAGCGCAGCCCAGCTCTGCCGGTCCGCGCTGGCATCATAGCCGATGGCGGGAAGCCCGCGCACATCGCTGCCGGGATCGGTGAATCCGTGCTTTACGCCCGCATAGCTGTGGAAGTGCCAGCCGGCTTTGGCCGCGTCCATTTCCTGCCAGAATTCGAGCACCTGATTGCGCGGCGCAAGCGGATCGGCATCGCCGTGGCAGACGAGAATGCGCGCCTTGACCGCACCGTGCGCGGCGGGCCGCCCTGTATCGAGCAGGCCGTGGAAGCTTGCGGCAAGCGTGATGCCCGCCCCATCGCGCGCCAGTTCGAGCGCAGCCTGCCCGCCCATGCAGTAACCCACGGCGGCGGCCTTGAGCCCTTGTGCTTCCGGTAGGCCGGTGAGCGCGGCGAGCCCGGCATGCAGCCGCGCGCGATAGCCATCGACCGAGCCGCGCAGAGCCCCTGCTAGTTCGCGCGAATGCTCGAAATCGCGTACCGGCTGCCCGTAGAAATCGGCAATCAGGGCCAAGAACCCGGCATCCGCCAGCATCGCTGCGCGCCGTTCCATCGGCGCGTTCACGTTCATGATAGTGGGTAGCACAAGGACTGCACCACGCAGGGCACTGGCAGGGCGGGCGAGCCACCCCGTGAGCGCCGTATCGCCATCCTGATAGTCCACACGCTCCACCGGCTTACTCCGGCAGGAAGTCCGGCACCGAGAGATAGCGCTCGCCGGTATCGTAGTTGAAGCCAAGCACGCGGCTGCCTGCGGGCAGATCGGGCAGCTTCTGCGCGATGGCGGCAAGCGTCGCGCCCGAGCTGATTCCGACGAGCATGCCTTCCTCGCGCGCGGCGCGGCGGGCCCATTCCTTTGCGTCGGCGGGGTCAACCTGGATCGCACCGTCGATGGACTTGGTGTGGAGGTTGCCCGGAATGAACCCCGCACCGATGCCTTGAATGGGGTGCGGTGCAGGCTGGCCGCCCGAAATCACCGGCGACAAGGTCGGCT
>CANEVG010000219.1 GCA_947442095.1 Sphingomonadaceae bacterium | reverse complement strand
CAGGAAGGCATGCATCTTGCGGCCTCGTCGATCACCGACCTTTCGGGCACGGTGATCTACGACCCGCGTTCGGGGTTCTTCGCCAATGGTTCTCGCCAGCAAACCGGGCGCATGGTCGCAGGCGGCTCGATCAGCACCTCGGCATTTGGCGCACAGCAATCGGCCAGCGGGTTCACCTCGGCCATCAATCCGGGCAACCAGCTCGTTGCCGAAGCTGCGGCTCAGATCAAACTTGATGGCGGCGCGGGCGCCTTCGACATCCGCAGCGGCCAGAACAGCTTCACGCGCGCGCAGCAATGGAGCGATGCGGGCAGCCTGGTCATCGGCGGCGGGGCGCAACTCGCCGGAGCGCTGATTTCCGCGCGCGGCGGCGATGATGGTGATGCCGACCCGCTGCAGACCCGTGCCAATGGCGGACTGCTCGACTGGGTCGCGCCCAGGCTGGTCCAGTCCTATACCGCAGCCGATAGCGCTGGCACGACCATCGCCGTCGACCAGATCGCCGCAGCCGGTTTCGATGCGATGGTCGCACGGAACGACCTGACCGCTGCGGGCCAAGTCAGTCTGTCGCTCGGCCGCAGCTTCATTGCCACGACAACGACCGCAGCAGGACAGCTCACCGCCGATAACCTTGTGGTTGCGGCCGCACCCGGGGCTGCCGCGTCGATTTCAGCTCCCTACGTCCGTCTGGAGAGCAGCAGCAGGCGCCTTACCCGTTCGTCCAGCGTGACGGGTGCTGGCAGCATCCTGCTCAATGCCGGCGCGATCGACGTCGTTGGCGCGGTGGAGTTTATAGTTGGCGATCGCGGCGCGGGTTCCGCGCTGGGCAGCGCGACGTTGTCGGCAACCGGCGATATCCGCTTCATCGGTGCAGCCGGACTGCCCGATTCCACGACCGGCCTGTTCCAGCCCGGCATCACCGGCGTGCTCGCATCATCGGGTGACCTGACGCTGCGCGCCGCGCAGGCCTATGCTACGACCGGCACCGGCAACCTCCAGCAATTGCTCGAGGATCGCCGGACCGATATCACCCCGAAGCCGACACCATTCGTCGTGGCATCGGAAAGCGCCAACGGCACGGTGGCATTCGAGCGCAGTGGCACGACCTTGCCCGATACACCGCTTTCGGCGGGCAGCTATCTTGCCGTGCGCGGTGCCAATGTCCGGCAGGACGGCATACTGCGCGCGCCTTTGGGCTATCTTGATATTGGCGACAATGTTGCCACCGATCTAGGTTCTGCCCTGTCCGCCCCGGCCACGAAGACGCTGGTCATCGGCAACGACAGCCTCACCTCCACCTCTGCCCGGACCAGCCCCACAGGCGACGGCGCGCTGAACGTGCCTTATGGCACCACCACCGATCTTATCGAATACTTCTTCACACCTGGCACCAGCCAGGTGCTGTCCGCAGTACCGGTCGGCGAGCTGCGGCTGGCCGGCGGCGAAGTGACGATCACGAGCGCTGCGAGCGGCGACGTGCGTGTCGACACGCGCGGCGGCGGTGACATATTCGCCTATGAATTCATCCCCGGAACCGGCGGCTCGCGCGACGTGCTCGACCGGTTCAATGCCGACAGCTTCAGCGGCAATGCCGGACTGCAGTTCCCTGACGGCCGCCAGGTCTATGCGATCCTGCCGAAGACCAGCGGCAATATCGCGCTGTTCGATCCGATCTATTCGGCTGACTATGCGGGCGGGGCGGGCGGCGATCTCTACGGCGCCGATGCCGGGAAGAGCGTGTTTCTCGATGCTGCACCGGGCATTGCTGCGGGCGAATACCTGCTGCTGCCAGCCCACTACGCGCTGCTGCCGGGTGGTATGCGGCTGGTCGAGAATGTCGGCGCTGACGTACCCTACAGCGGCGGCGCGGCGACACTCCTTGACGGCAGTATAGTTGTCGGCGGGACTTACGGCACCGCCGGTACCGGCCTCGTTCAATCGTCCCGGCATTCGTTCACTGTCCAGAGCAAGAGTGTGTTCGAGAAGTATTCGAACATCCAGACGACCTCCGGGACCAGCACCGTCGTTAAGCTTGCCGAGCGCGACGCGCTGTCGGTGCCCAAACTGCCGCGCGATGCCGCCCGCGTGACGCTGGCACCGTTAACCACGCTCAGGGTCTCGGGGGCTTTCGCGACCGATGCCGCCACAAATGGCCTGGGTTCCCAGTTCGATATCGGCGGCACCAAGATCCGTATCGCCGCGCCCGGTGCCATCGCCAATCCGGCGACCTCCGACTTTGTGCTGCTGACGACCGATACCATTGCCAATTTCAAGGCCGAAAGCCTGTCGATCGGTGCGTTCCGTACCGACAACGTCGATGGCACGACCATGCTTGACGTCGCCACCAACCAGTTGCTGGTGGACAACAATGTTACGCTGACCGCTCCTGAACTGCTGCTTTCCGTAGGCGGACCGGGTGCGCTGCTGACCATCGCAGATGCACCGCGCGGTGCGACCGGAGCATTGCTCCAGGCGACGGGCACCCTCTCGCAGACACGCACCGGCGATTACATCGTTAACGCCACGGTGCCACGCAATGCCGCAAGCGGCCCGGTCGACCTGACCGGCGTTGGCGCGGTGGTGCGCCTATCAACCGGTGCCGAACGCCTCGTCACGCGGCAGGGCGACTTTGCGCTGCGCAACACGCTTGCCCCAGCCAGGCTCGACATCGGCGCGGGCGCAGCATTGCGCGCGGCTTCGATCACGCTCGACAGCAGCCGCACTTTCGCCATCGACCGGACCGCTGCCATTGGCGCAGCGGTCGCCGGCACGCCGTTTGATCTTGCGGTTTCGGGCGATTCGCTGCGCCTTGGTAGTTTGACTTTCGCGCCGGGGATCGAAGCCCAGTTTGGGCAGGCGCGCAACCTCACCTATCGCACACCGGACATTCTCAACTTCACGCCGGGCGCTTATCGGTACAACAACCTGCGCATCGATGCAGGGGGCATCGCACTAGCGCAGCCGATCGCGGCGGCGGCGCAAACCAGCGATGTTTCGATCGTTGCCGACCGCCTTGTGCTCGGGAATTCGTCGAAAGATGTCGGGGCCTGCAAGGATCTGGGCAGCCGGGTCTGCGCCGCGGGCAGCAACCTCAATATCACAGCCAACGACATCACCTTCCGTTCCGGCCAGTTGCGGACCTGGGGCTTTGACAGCGGTCTAACCGGCAAAGGCGTGACGCTCACCGCGACGCAGGGGATGTATGTTGCCGGCAGCGGC
Organism: Sphingomonadaceae bacterium; assembly: GCA_947442095.1. GTDB lineage: Bacteria > Pseudomonadota > Alphaproteobacteria > Sphingomonadales > Sphingomonadaceae > Novosphingobium. The sequence continues at coordinate 3,027 of CANEVG010000219.1, read as the reverse complement.
GGTTTCAGCATGGTCAACTTCGATGAGAACATCGAAGCGCCGCTCAACTTCATCACCCCGTTCATCGTCGATCGCACCGATCAGGATGTGCGGCTCGGCAACTATGTCCGGCCCGAATACACCTTTGCAGCCATCGGCGCGATCAATGTGTTGGGCTCCGGACTGAGCGCCGTTCCGGCGGCTGGCCTGCTTGCACCGGGTGCACATCTGACTTTCCAGACCGGCGATTCGCTCCGCAACTCCGTTAGTGACATCACCGTTGACAATGCCTTGATCCGCGCCGCAGCGGGCAGGATAGAACTGCTCTCGACCGGATCGATCCTGCTCCAAGGCGCAACATCGCTGCAGGCTCCTGGCTTTACCAAGAGCTTCGACGATGGCCTCAGGACCACCACGGTTTCGGCAGGGGCGGGATCGATCCGGCTGATCAGTTCGGGGGCGGGCTCGATCATCGATACATCTGCGGACAGTTCGCTGGTGATTGACAGCGGCGTCGGCGATGCCGGATCACTGGTGATGGCGGCATCGACCGGCGAGATCAACCTTCGCTCGCGGATCAATCCGGGCGTCGCCGCAGGCACCGCGCGCAACAGCTCCTTCACTTTCGATTCTGGTCAATCGGCGTTCGATTTCTCGGGTTTTGTCGATACCAATGGCGCCAAGTTCGGCGGTAACCTGTCGATCCGCAGCGGCATTGGCGATCTGGCCCTGCGGCTTGGCCAGGCGATCCGGGCCGACAGTGTAAGCCTCGTCGCTGATGGCGGGCAGGTTTCCATTGCGGGGCAGATCGATACCTCGGGCGATAACGTCCAGGGGCTTGCCGCCACCGATCCGCGTTACAAGGCCGCCCGCATCGATGGTGGTGCAATCTCGCTATACGGCCGCGAGGGCGTGACACTGGCGGGCACCGCTGCGCTGCTTGCGACCACTTCGGGCTATGGCGCTCAAGACAGCCGTCAGGCCAAGGGCGGCGCGATCACCATCGGCGTCGGCATTCAAGACGATTCCACCCGCACTGCCGCACTGACGATAGCATCGGGCGCACGCCTTGATGTTTCGGCGCTGCGCCCGGGTGACCGCCCGATTGCGGAGATTGCGATCGATCCGCAGACCCGGTTGGAATCGACGTTTTTCCGGTTGGCGTCCGGTGATCTTGGCGGCACGGTCTCGTTCCGCGCGCCGTTGCTGGCTGGCAACCGCGTTGCCTTTGACAACGCCGGAACCGTCACCGGGGCCAGTTCGTTATCGCTCGAGGCCTTTCGCCGCTTCGATCTCGATAGCATCGCCGCGCAGGACCGGTTCTCGGGCGTGTCGGTGCGCGTTGCCTTCCCCGCCGACTTCATCGTGCTCGACCCGGGCGCGAGCGTGGCGGGCAAGGCTAACTTCCTGACCGACATGGCCGCCGGGACGCTCCCCGATTTCATCCGCAATTTCAGCATTACCACCGCTTCGGGCACTTCGCTGGCGGGATACCGTTTGCGGCCGGGGGTCGAACTCACCTCGACTGGCGATATCAGGCTGGCCAGCATCTGGAACCTTGGTGCGGGCGAGATCGTGAACAACGACCGGTCCGCCGGTTATGCCGATGCTCTGGCGGCGGGCCTGCTTGTGGCCTCGCCGCTGGGGCAGTTCTCCAGTGGTGCGCTGGCAGGGCAGACTGCCTACGAAGTCGTGGCCGGCAAGGAAGCTGAACTGTTCTCGAACTTCATAAACATGACCTACCGCGTTGGTGGCAGCGTACGCGGCGAGGCGCCGGTGTTGACCTTGCGTTCGGCGCGCAGCCTCGACATTGGTAACTCCATCAGCGACGGTTTCTTCACTTTCCACGACCTCACCAATCCGGACTTCATCGACTACCAGCTTGGCGGCGGCAACCGCACCTACAATCCGGCGCTGCGGCTGTCGTGCGGTGCTGGGGATGCGGCGACTTGCGAGGATTCGGTCACCTTTGCGGCTTCGACCAAAGGCCCGGTTGCCGGTCCGCCGAGCACGCGCGTCACCATCCTGGTCGGCGCCGCGTTGCAAGGGGCGGAGAGCTCGCAGTTCTTCATCAATTCGCCCTACAATCCGCTCGCCAATGCCGCTGCCCCTTCAGGCACCGGTGATGCCATCGGCGTGGGCGAGTTGTTTCCGCGGTTGACTGACGGCAGCGCCGTTCATTCGACAAGCCTGCAACTGGTTGCAGGCGCACTGCAGGGTTCGGTCAATCCGATGCAGGTCGATGTGGCGCAGACCGGTTCGGTCAAGGTATCGGGCGAGACGTCGTACCGGATTGCAGCGTCCAGGGGCAGCGCCGCACTGAGCGGGAACTTGCAACTGATGTTTGATCTGCCGGATGCAGTGCCCGAATTCTACGACATCGAAGATTTGCTGGCACTGATCGACAGCGGCACGAATGCCCAGTTCAATCCCGATTTCTACACCCTGCTGTCTTGGGGCGGGGGGAATACTGCCGCGGGGAATGCGGCGCGTACGGCGGCACGGGCTTACGCGCCGTTCCAGACCCGCGGACATTTCGTGGGCACTGCCGCCAATCCCACCGGAATTACGGCGGGCCTGCGCGACGTGATCGCGTTCCTGCGCGACACGGAGTTTGCGGACACTTACGCAAATGGTGTGGTGAACCGTCTGCCGGGCTATTCGCAGGTCGCCAACCTGCTTGCACCGTTTGCGCGGCTGCAGAACAACTCCGTGTCCGTCGGCACCGTGGTGCGCACTGGCGACGGCTCGGTTTCGGTTGCGGCAGCGGGCGACATCGATTTGCGCCGCACCATCGCGCCGGTGCTCCGCCGCGATCCGGGCGGCGTCGGTAGTTCGGTGGAGCAGGTTGGCGGTACCGCCATTTATACCGCCGGGGTGAGGGTATCGGCCGCGAGCTTGCGTGGGGCCGTGCTTCCCGCCTTCAACGGCTATTCAGCAAGCTTCATACCGGGACCGACCAGCGGGTTGGCTCTAGCGCCGGTGTTCAGCGAAAATGGCGGCGCAGTCTCGCTTGTCGCGGGCAGAGACATCGTCGGTCGCCGCGAT
>CANEVG010000218.1 GCA_947442095.1 Sphingomonadaceae bacterium | reverse complement strand
GCTTTACATATTCGGATAGTTGGGGCCGCCGCCGCCTTCTGGCGTCACCCATTCGATGTTCTGCGTCGTGTCCTTGATGTCGCAGGTCTTGCAGTGGACGCAGTTCTGGGCGTTGATCTGAAGGCGCGGATTGCCTGCGTCGTCGGTGAGGAACTCGTAGACCCCGGCCGGGCAGAAACGCGCTTCCGGCCCCGCGTATATCGGCAGGTTGATCGCGGTGGGGACGGTAGGATCCTTGAGCACGAGGTGGCAGGGCTGGTCTTCCTCGTGGTTGGTGTAGGAGAACGCCACCGAGGTCAGCCGGTCGAAACTGATCACGCCGTCCGGCTTGGGGTATTGGATCGGCTGGAAAAGATCGGCGCGCATCGTGTGCTCGCTGTCCTTGTGGTGCTTCATGGCGCCAAGCGGGTTCACCTTGAGCACGCGCGCCCACATGTCTGTGCCCGCGAGCACGGTGCCGAGCGCGCCGCCGAACTTGGCGACCAGCGGCTGTGCGTTCTGGACGAGCTTAAGTTCTTTGGCGATCCAGCTGCCGCGGACTGCCGCATCGTATTCGGCCAGTTCATCCTGCTCGCGGCCATTGGCGATCGCGGCCACTATGGCTTCGGCGGCGAGCATGCCGCTCTTCATTGCGGTGTGGCTGCCCTTGATGCGCGGCACGTTGACGAAGCCCGCCGAGCAACCGATCAGCGCGCCGCCCGGGAACGCAAGCTTCGGCACCGACTGCCACCCGCCTTCGTTGATCGCGCGCGCGCCATAGGACACGCGGCGGCCGCCTTCGAGAATGGCGCGGATTTCCGGGTGCTGCTTCCAGCGCTGGAATTCCTCATAGGGGTAGACGTAAGGGTTCGCGTAATCGAGCGCGGTTACGAACCCGAGCGCGACCTGGTTGTTCGCCTGATGGTAGAGGAAGCCGCCGCCCCACGTGTTGCTTTCCGAAAGCGGCCATCCCTGCGTATGGATCACGCGGCCCGGGACATGCTTTTCGGGATCGATATCCCAAAGTTCCTTGATACCGATGCCGTAAACCTGCGGCTGGCAATCGCGTTCAAGGTCGTATGTCGTTTTCAAGCGCTTTGTGAGGTGTCCGCGCGCACCTTCTGCAAACAGGGTGTATTTCCCGTGCAGCTCCATGCCCGGCTGGTAATCGGCCTTGCGCTCACCGTCCTTGCCCACGCCCATGTCGCCGGTGGCGACGCCGATCACGGTGCCAGCCTCATTCATGAGCACTTCAGCAGCTGCAAAGCCGGGGAAGATCTCCACGCCAAGCTCGCCAGCCTGCTCGGCCAGCCAGCGGCAGAGGTTGCCCAAACTGCCCGTGTAGTTGCCGTGGTTGGAGAGGAACGGCGGCATCATCAGATGGGGCAGCGCGGTCTTGCCGCTGCGGGTCAGTACCCAATGCCAGTTGTCGGTGACGGGGGTTTCGGCCATCGGGCAGCCTTGGGTCCGCCATTCAGGCAGCAACTCATCGAGCGCCTTGGGATCGACCACCGCGCCCGACAGGATATGCGCGCCGATTTCGGACCCCTTTTCAAGGATGCAGACCGATAGGTCTGCATTCACCTGCTTGATCCGGATTGCCGCCGCCAGACCCGCAGGCCCGCCGCCGACGATCACGACATCATACGGCATCGATTCCCGTTCGCTCATTCTCTTTCGCTCCGACCACAGAGGTTCGATCCCACGCAGGACACGCTGTGCCCCGAAACCTTATTCTTTGCCTTGAAAGCTGGCGCAAGCAAGGTCAAGACCGCATGGTGATGGGACAGCTTGACACACATGACACTAGGCTTGGTGCGGGCCTTGAAGCAGCGCTGGGCTGGTGGCGCGAGGCAGGTGTCGATTGCGCCTTTATCGACGCACCGCAGGACTGGCTCGCTGCCGAAAACCCTGCGCCAGAGCGCAAGGCCGCTGCTGGCAGGCAAGCAACAAATGCCCCAGCGCCCGGACGCAGCGCATCGTCCGCGCCCGAGGCTGCGCCGATCGCGGCCGATCGCACAAATTGGCCCCTGTCGCTCGGTGCCTTCGCACCGTGGTGGCTGTCAGAGCCCTCGTTGGCCCCGTGCGGGCTCACTCGGGTTTTGCCATCCGGCCCGGACAAGCCAGCGCTGATGGTTCTGGTGCCTATGCCGGCAGAGGACGACGGCGATATTCTGCTCTCGGGCAAGACCGGAAAGCTGCTCAATGCAATGCTAGCGGCCTTCGGGATCGATTCTGCGCAGATTTACCGAGCATCCGCACTGCCTGCGCGAATCGCCTTGCCTGATTGGGCGGCGATGGCGAGTGCCGGCCTTGGAGCGGTGCTGGCGCACCATGTTGCACTCGTCTCACCGCAGCGGCTTCTGGTGTTCGGAAAGACCGACATCTCAGCGCTATTGGGGCACGGTTCAGCGCATAACGCTCCGAATTTACACCAGTTTAACCATGACTCCGGCACTATTCCGGTGGGTTTTGAGTATGATCTTGAAACTTTTCTGGCCAAGCCAGGCTGGAAGGCCGGAGTGTGGCAACGTTGGCTGGATGGATGTCCGCCAGAAACGAGCGGCACATCGGGCCACGGGGAGATGGGGCGCTGACAGACTTGAACGGGAACGGACCAGCGGTGAAGATGTCATGATTGCAAGCCGCCGGATTGCCGAATGCCAGATACCCGTGTTCTGGGGCCGGGCCGTGCTACTGTCCGTGGCCGCCGCGTGTGCGGTGACGGTCACCGCGCCCGCCTCGGCAAACAGCGCCGCAGCCGAATATTTCCGCTCGCGCGCTGATCGTACGGCGGTGCCCGCGCTGCTGAGCCAGGAAGACCGCACCTATTACAAGCAGATGTTCGGCGCGATCGAGCGCGAGGACTGGATACAGGTCCAGACATTGCTGGCCCAGCGCGCCGATGGCCCGCTCCACGCCGTGGCGCGAGCGCAGTTCTATCTGGCCGCCAGTTCGCCGCGCGCAGACCTCGCCCCACTGAGCAACCTGCTCTCTGCTGCACCAGACCTGCCATGGGCCGAGCAGATCGGTCGACTTGCGCTTAAGCGCGGTGCGAGTGAATTGCCCGCGCTGCCCAGCGCACAAGCGATGACCTCGCTTCCCGGCCTGCCCAAGCGGATCAAGCCGAGGCCAGTGAACGACGGCACGATGCCCGAGAGCGTCGCGCTCGCCATCCAGGACCGCATCAAGAACGACGATCCGATGGGCGCGCGCGTGCTGCTCGACGGGATTGACAACAATCTTTCCGCCGAAGCACGGGCCGAATGGCACCAGCGCGTGGGCTGGGCCTTCTATATCGAGAACGACGACACAAACGCGCGAATCGTCTCGCTCGGCGTTTTGCAAGGCGGCTCCGGACCCTGGGTCGCGGAAGCTCTGTGGACCTCGGGCCTTGCGGCCTGGCGGCAAAACGATTGCCAGAACGCGGCGGCCAACTTCGAGCAGGCCGCCGGCATGGCGCAGAATGACGAGCTTGCCTCTGCTGCCAATTACTGGGCCGGACGCGCGTGGATGCGCTGCCGCGCGCCGGAAAAGGTCGCCAATGCGATGCGCGGCGCGGCACGCCTGCACGATACGCTTTATGGCATGATCGCCAGCGAGGCGCTCGGCCTGCGGGAAATAGCCCCCGCCGCGGCACCTGATTTTTCGGGCGAGGACTGGCAGCACCTGCGCCAGGTGAATAACGTGCGCATGGCCGTACAGCTCGCCGAGATCGGCGAGGATGGCCTTGCGGATGATTTGCTGCGCCATCAGGCACGCATCGGCAACCCGTCACTCTATGCGCCGCTTTCGCGGCTGGCGCGCGATCTGGGCCTGCCCGCCACACAGCTGTGGATGGCCTACAATGCGCCGTCGGGTGCCAAGCCTGATGCCGCTGCGCGCTTCCCCGCGCCGCGCTGGGTGCCCGCGACGGGTTGGAAGGTTGATCCGGCGCTGCTTTTTGCCCATTCGCTTCAGGAATCGAATTTCCGCACCGCTGTCGTCAGCCCTGCCGGGGCGCGCGGGCTGATGCAGGTCATGCCCGGCACCGCTCGCGGCCTCACGCGCAATGAGCCCTCGATGACGGGCCGCGAAAAGCAGCTCGATCTGCCCGATGTGAACATGGCTTTCGGGCAGAGCTATCTTGTCCAACTGCGCGACATGGGCGCGACCGGCGGGCTCCTCCCCAAGGTCATGGCCGCCTACAATGCCGGGCCTGCGCCGATTTCGCGCTGGAACGCCGAGATCTGCGACAACGGCGATCCGCTGCTGTGGATGGAATCGATCCCCTATTGGGAAACGCGCGGCTATGTCTCGATAGTGATGCGCAACTACTGGATGTATGAGCGCCAGGCAGGCGGCGCTTCGGAAAGCCGTGTTGGCCTTGCGCAAGGCCTGTGGCCCAAGTTCCCCGGGCTGACGGGCGCTGAAAGCGTGAGGATTGCCTCGCGTGGCAATTGATCCGGCCCGCACGTTCAAGCCGATCAACATCGCGCTGCTGACGGTTTCCGACACGCGCGGACCGGAGGACGATACCTCAGGCGATATTCTTGCCGAGCGGATCAAGGCCTCCGGCCATACCCTGACCGCGCGCGCCATCGAGAAGGACGATGCAGGGGTCATCGCAAACCGGCTCAACAACTGGATCGACGACCGCACCGTGGATGCCGTCGTCATCACCGGCGGCACTGGCCTGACCGGGCGAGACGTGACGCCCGAGGCGCTCGACCAGGTGAAGACGCGCGACATTCCAGGCTTTGGCGAGCTGTTCCGCTGGATCAGTTTCAAGACAATCGGCACGAGCACGATCCAGTCGCGCGCCTGCGCAGTGGTAGCGCGGGGGACCTATATCTTCGCCCTTCCCGGCTCGAACGGGGCTGTGAAGGATGGCTGGGACGGCATTCTCGCCGAGCAGCTCGACAGCCGCAACCGGCCCTGCAACTTCGTCGAGCTTATGCCCCGCCTGCTCGAGCAGTAAGCCCGAGAACGGGCTGGAACTTCCATCTCGTTCTCTATACGTTCCTGTTATGAAGGCACTCGATTCCATCGTTCACGGCCGCGGCGCGCAATCGGCGCGGGTGGCTACCCGCTTCGGGCTCAACACGCGTGAGGCTGACGGGGACTGGCTTGATTCGGCGGACCTGATCGACGGGTCCGGGCCCAAACTGCGCACCAGCGTGACCAATGAGTTTCCAAGGTCGGTCCTATCCTTTAACCAGTCGCCCGACATTCCTTTCGATCGCTCGCTCAATCCCTATCGCGGCTGCGAGCATGGCTGCATCTATTGCTATGCGCGGCCCAGCCATGCTTGGTATGATCTTTCCCCGGGGCTGGATTTCGAGACGAAACTGTTCGCCAAACCCTCTGCGCCCGCGCTGCTGCGCAAGGCCTTTGCTGCGCGCGACTATGTGCCGAAGCCATTGGCACTGGGCACCAACACCGACCCCTATCAGCCGCTCGAAAAGCGCTACCGGATTACTCGACGCGTGCTCGCGCTGTGCCTCGAAGTAGGCCACCCGGTCACGATCACCACAAAATCGGCGCGGGTTCTCGATGATCTCGATCTGCTGGTAGAACTCGCACGGCGGGGTCTGGTGGCGGTATCACTCTCGGTCACCAGCCTCGATCCGCACCTGTCGGGCCTGCTTGAACCGCGCGCCTCGGCACCGGCCAAGCGGCTTGCCGCGCTGGAAGCGCTGGCCAAAGCTGGGGTCCATGCGCATGTCTCGGTCTCGCCGATCATTCCGGCGATCACCGACAGCTTTATCGAGGCAATCCTCGCCGAAGCCGGCGCGCGCGGGGTAGCCTCGGCCAGTTGGATCATGCTGCGCCTGCCGCATGAGGTGGGGCCGCTGTTTCGCGAGTGGCTTGCGGTCCATTTCCCTGATCGTGCCGCCAAGGTCATGGCCATCGTGCAATCGGTGCGCGAAGGGAAAGACAACGACCCGCGGTTTTTCAGCAGGATGAAGCCTACCGGCGTCTGGGCCGATCTGATCGCCACGCGCTTCCGGCTGGGGCTGAAGCGTTCCGGGATACCGCAGGCGGGGCCCCTGCTCGATTGCAGCCAGTTCCGAGCCCCCGAGCGGGATGGGCAGCTGACGCTTTTTTAGACGCGCTTGCGGCCGAACCTTCCACCGGCAGGGCGCAGCGCAACAGCTGCGACCGGTGCGGCCGGCGGCAGTTTTGAGCGCGGTGCCGGCTCTGCCGAGGAACGGCGTTCGCCGACTGGCCGCCCCGCCTGTCCCGGCTTGGCTTCAACCACGCCCATCAGACGCTTGAGCCTTTCAGGCGC
>CANEVG010000217.1 GCA_947442095.1 Sphingomonadaceae bacterium | reverse complement strand
CTGCCTTGACCAGAAGCTGGGGATTGACGTCAAGCGCAGCACCAATGCGGTTCATCCAGACCAGCGAGAGCGAGCGCATGCCCGTCTCCAATCGGCCAATGGTCTGCGCAGTGGTCTGCGGGGTGCAGCGCGCCGCGACATCGGTGAGAGTGAGCCCCTTCTGGCGCCGTATGTCACGGATGCGGTTTATCATGACGCGCGCACTCTTGCGGAGGCTCCCGAACGGCCGGGCGAAATGATACATTTTTTGTGCTTTCCTACAAGCGTGCCTATCCGTCAGGAAGAATATGTTTCCTTTATGTTCTTATCTTGATGGCTCCATGGCGCAATTTCTGGTGGATCGTGAACTGAGGGAAGAAGACCCGCGGCAGGAGGAGGGGGTGCGGCCTGGCAGTCGGGGCAAGAGCGGGCGCGGCGCGGTGTGCTGCGTCCGGGTCAATCTGGCCGAGTCGCCGCTGGCCGTGTCGCCTCTGACCGGGCTGCAAACGCGCGGGCATCTGACCGACCGTCAATTTGCCCGGGGCGAAAAGCAGCATGCCGACTGGGAGCGCGGAGAACCCGCCCCATCGGTCACCATGCGCTGGGGCCCGGTGCGGACCGCGGGCGGCGAGCAGGGATTGACGGCGGGCGAGCACCAGCTGGCGGCGAAGCACCGGCTTGATGGCGCGGTTGCAGCAGCGGAGCCGGGGCCCGCGGATATCCTGTGGCGGGTTGTCCGCGCGGGCGATGGCGTGCCGGCGGCGGAAAAGGCGCAGGCCTCGCCCGCGCGCAGCGGCAAGCTGGTGCTGGAACTGGCGCTCGACCGGTTGGCGGTGTTTTATGGGCTGTCGCAGGCAGCGCCGGTTTAAACTCATTCTGGAAGAGGGCACGTTGCCGCTGCCGTTTCTGGCAAAGCACACAGCGGAGCGGCGCTGCGGTAAGGCGTTACCCTTCCACCATCTCTGCCAGTTCCAGCCAGCGTTCTTCCGCTGCGTCCTTCTCCGCGCGCGCCTTGTCTATCGACGCGGTGAGGGCGGCAAAGCGGGCTGGGTTCCTGGTGTAGAGGTCAGGGTCCGCCAGCGCGGCCTCGTCGCGGGCGATGGCCTTTTCCAACTCGGCGATCCGGTCCGGGAGCAGTTCGTAGTCGCGCTGGTCCTTGTACGTGAGCTTTGTCTTTTTGGGCGGCGGGGGAGGGGGCGGCGCTGCGGCGGGTTTGTCGGTGCTCTCGCGCGCCACGGGCTTGCCCGCGAGCCGCTGCTTGCGCTGCTTTTCCCAGTCGGCATAGCCGCCCGCGACAACATCGACTTTGCCCGAGCCGTCCATGCCAAGCGTGATCGTGACGGTGCGGTCGAGGAAATCGCGGTCGTGGCTGACGATGAGGACGGTGCCGTCGTAGTCCGAAATTACTTCCTGCAGGAGGTCGAGCGTTTCGAGATCGAGGTCGTTGGTCGGCTCGTCGAGCACCAGAAGGTTCGAGAAGCGGGCGAATTCCCGCGCCAGCAGCAGGCGTGAGCGTTCGCCGCCTGAAAGCGTACCGACGCGCGCTTCGACCATATTCGGATCGAACAGGAAGTCCTTCAAGTAGCCATGGATGTGCTTGCGCACCCCCTGCACATCGATCCAGTCCCCGCCTTCGGCCAGCACATCGCGCACGCGCTTTTCAGGCGCCATCAGGCTGCGCTGCTGGTCGATCACCACAGGGGTGAGCGTTTTGGCAAGCGTGATGGTGCCGCTGTCGGGCTCCAGTTCGCCGGTGAGGATCTTCAACAGGGTTGTTTTGCCTGCGCCGTTCGCGCCGACGAGGCCGATGCGATCCTTGCGGGTGACGCGTAAGCTGAAGTTGTTCACGATCACCCGCTCGCCAAAGCGCTTGGTGACCTTGTCCGCGACGATCACGGCCTTGCTCTTGGCGTCGTCGCTCGAAAGCGCGAGCTTGGCCGCGCCTTGGGGGCTCAGCATCGCAGCCCGCTGCGCGCGCATTTCCCAAAGCTTTTCGAGCCGGCCCATATTGCGCTTGCGCCGCGCGGTGACGCCGCGCTCGAGCCAGTGCGCCTCGATCTTGAGCTTGGCGTCGAGCTTTTCGGCGGCGCGCGCCTCTTCGGCATAGACCGCTTCCATCCACGCTTCGTAGCCGCCGAAGCCGATTTCCCTGCGGCGGAGCGCGCCGCGATCGAGCCACAAGGTTGCCTTGGTCAGGCGTTCGAGGAAGGTGCGGTCGTGGCTGATCACGACGAACGCGCCGTTGTAGCGCATGAGCCAGTTTTCGAGCCATTCGATCGCGGCCAGATCGAGGTGGTTGGTCGGCTCATCCAGCAGCAGCAGATCGGGTTCGCTGGCGAGCGCGCGGGCGAGCGCGGCGCGGCGGCGTTCACCGCCCGAGGCGCTGTCCGCCATGCGCGAAAGATCAATGCCGAGTTGGCCCGCGATGGCTTCCACTTCGTGGCGCGGCGGCGCGTCCTTGCCTGAAAGCGCGAAGTCCAGCAGCGTTTCATAGCCCTTGAAGAACGGGTCCTGCTCCAGCGTGACGATGCGCGTGCCTGGCTGGACCGAGCGGGTGCCCTTGTCGCCTTCAACTTCGCCCGAAAGCAGCTTCAGCAACGTGGTCTTGCCGGCCCCATTGCGGCCGATCAGCGCCAGCCGGTCGCGCGGGCCGACCTGAATGTCGAGGTCCCTGAACAGCCAGTGGCTGCCCTGGTTGAGGCCTAGGCCCTCCCAGCTGAGAATTGGTGCGACTGCCATGATGGCCCGCGCTTAGCCGTGCCTTGCAGGCAGGTCCAGCCTTGGCGCGGCGTGGAAATTCGGGCATGCGGTGTACAGCGTGCAACGTTCTGACATAACGGCAGCCTGCGGGGTGCCAGAGGGGAATCGGTACGCCTGTTTGCGTTCACAAGCTGTTCAAAGGGCCCGGGCTATGGCGTTGCCTATCATGCGCTTTTCAACAGGACTTATCGCTCTCGGGATATTCGCTGCAATCACCCCCGCTGCAGATGCGCAGCAGCGCGCCGACGAGCAGGGCGAGGCGCGCCGCGATCTGCGCAATGGCAATGTGCGCTCGCTGCGCGAGATCGAGGGACGCGTGCTGCCCGGCAAACGCGGCATGCAGTATCTCGGCCCGGAATACGACCCGATCGCCATGGCCTATCGGTTGAAGTTCATCCGTGATGGGCGAGTTGTCTTCGTCGATGTTGATGCGCGAACCGGGCGGGTGCTGGGCGAATCGCACTGACGACAAGCGCGCCGCTTTGCTTGACCGTTCAGCCCGTTCCTTGACCGTTCAGCTTTGCCGTTCCATCAAGCCGGTTCCAGTTTTTATGCCGCCCGCGCGGCGCGCAGCAAGGGGTAAGTGATGCGCATCCTGATCGTCGAGGACGAACCGACCCTCGGCAAGCAACTCAAGTCCACGCTCGAGCAGAACGGCTATGCCGTTGATCTTTCGGTCGATGGCGAGGACGGGCACTTCATGGGCTCTACCGAGGAGTACGATGCGGTCGTGCTCGATCTGGGCCTGCCCGAGATCGATGGACTGACGGTACTGGGCATGTGGCGCAAGGAAGGCCGCACGTTTCCGGTGCTGGTACTGACCGCGCGCGACAGTTGGTCCGACAAGGTGGCGGGCCTCGATGCCGGGGCGGACGATTATCTCGCCAAGCCGTTTCAGACCGAGGAACTGATTGCTCGGTTGCGCGCGCTGATCCGCCGCGCTTCGGGCAATTCCTCGTCCGAGCTGATGGCGGGCGGGGTGCGGCTGGATACCCGTTCGGGCCGCGTGACGCTGAACGGCGAGCCGGTGAAGCTGACCGCGCAGGAATACAAGCTGCTGTCCTACCTGCTCCACCACAAGGGCAAAGTGGTAAGCCGCACTGAGCTGATCGAACATATCTACGATCAGGACTTCGACCGCGATTCCAACACGATCGAAGTGTTCGTCACGCGTATCCGCAAGAAGCTGGGTCCTGACGTGATCACCACGATCCGCGGGCTGGGCTACAGCCTGGATGACCCGGCGCTGCCCGGGCGCGGCTGAGCGCTGCGGCGCGCATGGAGCACAAAGTCCTCACGCCCGGCCTCGCGCCCGACCGCGCCGAGGAGTTGGCTGGGGCAGTGTCCGGGGCAGTGTCCGGGGCAGTGAAGGAGACAGCGCCGAACACCGGGTCGCTCTCGCGCCGCATGCTGCTGATTGCGGCGGCGTGGATTTCGGTGCTGCTGCTGGGTGGAGGCATAGCGCTCGACCGGACGATGACCGGCCTCGCCACGCGCAATTTCGACGATCAGATGGGCTATATGCTGACCGCGATGGTCGGCTCGGCCGAGATCGGGCCGGACGGGGAAGTGTTCTTCAACCGTGCGCTGGGCGATCAGCGCTTCCTTGAGCCGAACAGCGGGCTTTACTGGCAGATCACTGGCAAGGGGCATGAGGATTTCCCCTCGCGCTCGCTCTGGGACCGGACGCTCAAGTTGAACGGCGGCCATTTCGACGGTGATCCGCATATTTATGACAGCGAGCAGTTTGACGGTGAGCGGCTCCGCGTGATCGAGCGTTCGGTGATCCTGCCGGGGAGCCAGATCAAGTGGCAGTTTGCCGTCGCGGCCAGCCGGGGCGAGCTTGATGGCCAGATCAGCCGGATTCGGTCGATTCTCGTATGGTCGTTCGTGGTGCTGGGGCTGGGGCTCATCATCATGGCCGCGCTGCAAACCTATTACGGCCTTGGCCCGCTGCGCCGCGTGCGCCGCGCGATTGCCGGCATGCGCGAGGGGCAGGCGAGCCGGTTGGACGAGCCCTTGCCGCTGGAGGTCCAGCCGCTGGTGGTTGAGCTCAATGGCCTGCTCGAACATTCCGAGCGGCAGGCGGAAGAGGCGCGCACCCACGCGGGAAACCTGGCGCATGCGCTCAAGACCCCGCTGACCGTGGTGATGAACGCGGCGACCGCCAAGGCGGAGGATCTGGCGGATACCGTGATCCGCGAGGCGGCCGTGATGCGGCGGCAGGTCGATCACCATCTGGCGCGCGCCCGCGCAGTGGGCCGCCGCGCTACAGGGCTTTCGCGCGCGAACGTGGGCGAAAGCGCCGAAGCGGTGGAGCGCGCTGTGGTGCGGCTTTATCCAGGTGTGCGTTTCGACATGGACGGCAACCGCGATGTGACCGTGGCGATCGAGCGGCAGGACCTGGACGAGATTCTGGGCAACCTGATCGAGAACGCAGCCAAATATGGCGGCGGTTCGGTGTTTGTGACGATCGACGCAGTGCCTGACGATACGAAGACCTGCGAGATATGGATCGAGGACGATGGCATGGGCATTCCCGCCAATGCGCGCGACAAACTGTTCACGCGCGGCGCTAGGCTGGATACGGGCAAGCCCGGTACCGGGCTGGGCCTCGCCATCGTGCGCGATGTGGCCGAGCTTTACGGCGGATCGATCATGCTGAAGGAAAGCGATGACCTGGGCGGGCTGCTGGCGGTGCTGCGGCTGCCGCGCGTGGCAGGCAAGTAGGGCGTTTCGCGTTTATGGGCATGATTTGGGAATGTCGGGTATTGGGTGGATAGCCGCCGTTTCTACTCGCCGCTCGATTGAAGCACGGCTTCGTCGACTTGTCCTTCTGCCAAAGCCGAAATAGCAGAGCCGAATGGTGCAATGTCGGAGTAAGTCGCGACGAACCGAACAGTCGCGTTACACCCCAGATCGTTATCCTGGGTTTCCCGGACCTCGGTGGCCAAATGAACAATGACACGGAGCCTACCTCGGATATCGTGCGGCGCGACATCAATCGAAAGATGCACCTGCTCAGGCTCCGGCCCCCCCGGCTCGCTAAAGAAGCCGCCAGACATATGAGGTAGAGCTTCGCCGCGCAGCGGATAGGCGGTCAATGCAGTCGAAAATCGACGAAGCTCATCTGTCGCGAACCAAGCGGCAGCTCGCCCCTCAAACCCGTTCGAGGAAACGGTGGCAATGAGCAGGCCGTGCCATTCGTCTTCGGGGTCAAAACGAAGTTGTAACCTGTTCAAATTTGCATCCTAACTGGCTTTGTTATGTCTGCAAGTTGGGCGGCAGGAGAATTTCAGCTCCTGGCCAAAAGTCCACCGAAGCCGCCAGTCGGATTTCGGAGATGACATCAGGGGCGCTGAATGTCGAGAACTGGGTGGAAAACGGACGGATGTCTGCGTAGTTCTCACACGATGAATGATGCAGCGAACGAATGCGCCCGAGAGTTCAGAGCGGACTGGGGCAAACACCACGACGGGCGTCAACCATTGGGCTTCGTATTGCGTCAAGACGCCTGCGTCCCATG
>CANEVG010000216.1 GCA_947442095.1 Sphingomonadaceae bacterium | reverse complement strand
TTGCCTCGAGCACGGCCCGCGCGCTGATGACATTGGTGCCCTCGTACCGGTTCACCGCGAAGGCTTCGCCCGCCGCGCCGCCGATCCGGGCGTTGGCTCCCGGCGCCAGGATCAGCGAGTTGCCGCCCAGCGAGATCGATGCCGGCCCAAAGTCGCCCAGCGGATTGGCCGCAGCATCGAGCGGGTCGATGTAGACGGCACCGAGGCGGATCTGCGAGGCCTTGAAGTTATCGGGCAGACCGCTGATGCCTTGCGGAATGGTTTCGCCGTTGCTGTCAGGCAGGATCACAAGCCCGCCGGACTGTGCTTGGGCATCGGCGCCCGAGAGGGTCACCCTACCGCCGGTCAGGCTGATCATGCCGTTACGCGAAACGCTGGTGGTCGCCGCGATCAGGCCGCCGTTGATGACGCTGCCACCAAGCGATGCGCCAAGCGAGGCATAGCCGCGCTTCGTCTCGATCAGTCCGGTGTTGACCACGCTATCAGCAGGCGAGGCAAACGGTGTGCGCAGAATAAGACCGCGCACGAACGGATCCTCGCCAACTTTGCCCGACGCACCGGTGGAAGCGTTCGCCGTGACCGCCCGGCCCGATTGCAGGCTGACTTGCCCCTCGTCGGCGGAGAGCGCCCCGTCGTTACCGATCGTGGGCGCGGTCAGGATGACGAACCCGCCAGTGCCGGCGGTGATGCTGGCGCCGCGCTCCACCGAGATGCCGCCTTCGGCCACCGCACCGAACTGCGGGTCGAGGCGGCCGTTTCTGCTTGAATAGAAACCGCTCGCCAGTGCCGAGGTCAGCATCCCGCCCAGCGAGAGTGAACCTTGCGAGGCACCTTTTTGCAACAGCCCGTCCTGCAGGAAGGCGATGTTGCGCTCCTGCACGGTGGTTGCCAAGAGGCCATTGTCGATCAGGCCGGTCGATGCATCGCGGAAACTGACAACCGGCTTGAGGAAATTGCCGATGTCGAGGCTGCTGGCGAGGAGCGAGTTGACACTGACTCTCGCGCCGTTGCCGAAGATCATGCCGTTGCGGTTGATAACCACCACGGTGCCGTCGGCCTTGATCTGGCCGAGGATCTGCGACGGAGCAGCAGCGGGATCGACCACCCGGTTGACCGCGACCCAGTCCTTCTGGGCGACCCCGCCAACCTTCTGGATGAACTGCACCGTCGTGTTCGCACCGACGTCGAAGCGGTCCCACGACAGTATGGCGCGCGCCTCGGTCTGGGTGATCGAAACGAGGGACGAGCCCGAAGCGGATGTCTCGACCGGCAGGTTCGCGCCTTGCCAGGTTGCCCGGCCGGTGGAATCGCGCGCCGCACGCAGCGCGCCGCTGGCGAGTGCCTCGGCAGTAACGCCGCGCGCGACTACCAGGCCGGCACTGCCGTCGGGCACGGACCGTGCAATCGCAACCTTGGCTTGTGTCACATAACTGCGGATCTGGTCGGCACGCGAGCGGGTCGCGACCTGGCGGCCCAGCGCATCGCTTGCCCCCGGGGTCCGCACCTGGCCCGGCAGGCGGCCCGCCACCGGGGCGGTTGCCGGGCCGGTGGCCCCACGGCGCGCGGTCAACTGCGCATGTGCGGGGGCCGCGCCGCTTACTATGGCAAGGGCCATCACCGGCAGGCTGACCGAAAGGCGCAGCAGCACACCCCGGTCTCGATAGCGGCGGTTTGCCGGAGGCGTGTGCCTTACGGACATAGCTTTGACCCTCAATGAAAAGCTGCCTCCGGAAGCCCGGCGAACAAGCAATCGAACTAGGAATTCAATGTGTCCAAGCCGCGACTCTTTGAGGACGGACTGTGACGCAAGACCGGGTGTCCCGTTTTAGAACCGAGCTTCGATATCGATCTGCAATACGTCGATGGCGAGCGGCGGTCCGGAGATTTCGTTGGCGCTCAGCCAGCGTGCGCCCAAAACGAGGCCATTGCGCACGGCATAGGAGCCGCCGATGAAATAGCCCTTCGAGTTGGTGCCGCCGAGGTGGAAGTCGCTGTCGGTAAAGGCATCGAGCACGGCATCAGACTGGAGATAGCGATAGCCGGCGTTCGCCCGCCATTCGCCGCGCTTCAGCGGATCGATCGCGCCGACGATCAGCTCGCCGCGGTAACCATTCTTGCCGCCCACGAACGTTGCCGGGTTGGTGGCCGCACAGAAGGTACCACCGCCAGCACCGTTGTTGTTGTAGGGGCGCCCGGCCAGACCGAAGCGGCAGATGTCGGCGCGGTCGAAACCAAGGTTGCGCACGTAACTGCCCGTGGCGCGAACCAGAGTGTCGTCGTCCAGCGGGAGCGTCACCGCCAGCTCGGCATTGAGCACACGGTAGGCGAAAGTATAGCCCAGCAGCTGCGGCAGGCTGGCGTTGGGATTGATCGTCACGATCTGGCGCAGCGGAGACAGCGTGTTGCCCTTGGTCAGGAACAGCGGCTGCAGAAAGTCGGTCGAACAGAACGTTTCAACCTCGACCTGACAGGGATCGGAAAGCCGCCCCTGCATGCCGTGGAAATCGTGATACCCGACCGAGGTCCGGATCGCCACGTCGTCGATCTTCGCATCGAGTTGCAGTTCGCCTGAGAAGAGGGTTTTGTTGGGAACCTTGGGCTTGTCGAACGCAAAGGTCGGATAGTTCGGCGCGCCATAGTCGATCGGGAACGCACCGCCGCGCGCAGTCAGCTTCACGCCTTTGCCCAGCATCGTGCCGGTATCGAGCGCCAGGCTAACGCCGTCGAGAGCGATGTCCTCATCGAAGAGCAAATCGCTGGCGTTAAAGGGATTTTCGAAGCGGCCCAGCTTCAGATCGACCCCCTTGAACGGCTGCAGGCGGATCCACGCCTTGTCGAGCCAGATGTCGCGTTTCAAAAAGCCTCCGCCCAGCGTGTCGTTGGTGGAGATCGGGCCAAAGTCGTCGCCCGTGGCCAGCATGATCCTGGCGCTGACGCCCGGCGTCATGTTCACATCGACACCCAGCCGGGCGCGGAAGTTGGTGCGGTTCCACAGGTTGTTGCGGGTGTTGAGGATGGGCAGCAGCACGCGCGGGTCATCGATGCCATAGGGGCCGAAGGAGTTGATCGTCGCAAAGTCGATCACGTCGTTGGCATTGGTGCGCGATTCGAGGCTTTGCGTGGCGCGAACGCGGATATCGCCGCGCGGCGTGAACATGCGGGTCCAGTCGGGCGCAGCACGGTCTGGGGCGGCCCAGCCTCCGCTGCGCGCTTCGGCCAGCACTTCCTGGCGCAGATCGTCCTTGATCTGGGCACGCACGGTTTCGGGAATGTAGGGGACGCGCACCGCGCCGCTGGGCGGTGCGGGCAGTTCGCCCGAGCCGGCAAGGCGCGCGCTGCGAGCGGTTGCGGCCTCGGCCACGGCCTGCTGGATCAGCTGATCGCCCACGTCCGCCTTGAGCACGCCTTGCGCCACCAGGGCGCGGACCAGATTGACCATGGCAATGTCCGAAGGAGCCGCCGCTTGGGCCGCAGTGGCCGCGCCGTCGCCAGCCGTTTGCGCCTGCGCCGCTACAGGCAGCAGCATACCCGCCAGAATCACGCAACCAACGCGCCAGTTTCGGCGGTTCAGACTGCTATGGCTCGACATTGGAGTGTCCCTTCAATCTTCAAAAGTGTTAAACGGGAATGCGGGTCAGAGTTGCTTTCGGCCGACCTTGATGCGCTGCGGCATCTGGATCGTCGGCGGCGGCGGCTTGAGCCCGCTGGCCTGGCGCAGCAGCGCCAGCAGCGTCTGGTCGAGGCGGCTGTCCCCCGACGAATTGGCGAGGCGGACTTGTGTAATCGCCCCCGCCGCATTGACCCACACGTCGAACTGGCTGTTGAACGAATCGACGTTCACCGCCCGCTTGCCCTCGATGTAGT
Source organism: Sphingomonadaceae bacterium (assembly GCA_947442095.1). Taxonomy (GTDB): domain Bacteria; phylum Pseudomonadota; class Alphaproteobacteria; order Sphingomonadales; family Sphingomonadaceae; genus Novosphingobium. Next base: position 2,441 of record CANEVG010000216.1, on the reverse strand, counting down.
CCTCAAGCTGGTTGGCGACGTTGCGGCCCCAGAACCGGTCGAGCCCCGAACTGAGCTTGGCCCCACCGCAGTTCGGGCCGACGCAGGCTCCCACGGCGGCAGGTGCGCCCATGCCGCCGCCGGTGCCCGCCGACATGCCATAAGCGTCGCTGCCCGCTTGTGCCGGTCCATTGATCTGCATTGGTGCCGGGGCGGGCTTGTCCGGCTGGGGAGCTGGATCGGGCTGGTCCTGCGGCTTGTCCATCGGCTCCGGCGGCTTCTCCTGTGGGGGCGGCGGCGGCGGAGGCGGAGGCGGAGGCGGCAGCATGTCAACCACGGTCGGCGGTGCCGACTTGACGGCCACACCATCGATATTGCTCAATACGCCATAAAGCAGGTACCCAAGCAGGCAGACGACGAGCACACATGCGGCCACGATCCCCCACTTACGTGGGGAATTCGGGCCCTGCGGCTTGAAATCGGCTTCGCCTGCAGTGGACATGGCCTGCCCTCAGGTCCCGGCTTGTTTGCCGGTGACAAGGCCGACCTTGTTGAGATCGAGCCTGCGGCACAGGTCGAGCACTTCCATGATCTTGCCGTACTGGGCGGTGGTATCGCCCTTGAGTACGATCGGAACATCCGGGTTGGAGGCCTTGGCGTTGCGCAACCGCGTCTCAAGATCGGGCAGCGTCACCGGATAGGCATCCATGAACACCTGCCCCGTGGTGTTCACCGTAAGCGCTATGGTCTTGGGTTGGACAAGGCTCTTCGCTGCGCTGGCCTTTGGCAAGTCCACCTTGATGCCCTGTACCGATGCCGTGGCCATCAGGATGAAGATGACCAGAAGCACATAGGCAAGGTCGAGCATTGGGGTGATGTTGATTTCGTCATAGGCCTTGCGGCCGCCGCCTACCTGCATGATCGTTGCTCCTGCTGGTGCCGGTTCATTCGGCGGCCTGCGCGAATTGCGCGGCTTCCGCGCTCTCGGCCTGCATTTCGGCAAGACGTGTGATCAAGCGGTCGACGAAGACGCGCATCTCGTCGGCCATCGTCGAAATCCGGCTGTTCATGTAGTTGTAAGCGAACAGCGAGGGGATCGCGCAGCTCATCCCCGCCACCGTCGCCAGCAGCGCTGCAGCGATGCCCGGTGCAATTGCGTTGACGTTGACGTCACCGGCAATGGCCACGCCGCCGAAAGTGCTCATCACCCCGATCACCGTGCCGAGCAGCCCGATGAACGGTCCGCCCGAAATAGCGATGGTGAGAATGACCATCAGGCTGTCGAGCTTCTGGTTTTCGGCAACGACTTGCGCATCAGCGGCAGATCGCATCGCATCGACCGCTTCGGCCAGCAACGGCCGGCTCCCGCGCGCCTTCTGACGCAAACGCAGCTCGCTGATACCGATCGCATAGAGCCGGGCCAGCGGGGAGCCTTCGAGGAACTTCACTTCCTGCGGGCTGATCCCCTGCACTTCGGCCACCGGCACCAGTTCTTCGTGCATTTCGCTAAAGCGCTTGCGGAATACCGCGTTGGCCTTCTCGCAGCGGTTGAGATAGCCGATCTTGAACACTGTCAGCGCCAGAGCCATGACCAGCAGCAGCATGATGCCGGCGACGATGAAGATATCGGCGCCTTCAAGCTTGCTCAGCACGAAGAAGAACACACCGCCGCTGCCGCCCGGCTTTTCTGCCGATTCCGCCACCGCGACGAGCTTGCCACCGGGCCCTTCGGCATTGGCCTGCGCCAGCAGCATCGTTGCCGGGCGGGCCACCTTCGACAGGCGCAGTTCATCGATAACGCCGATGAAGGGCGCGCCTTCACTGCCACCGATCTGGAACGGACCGTCAAGCGCGGGCAGCGCGGCCGATCCCGCTGCCGCTTCCACGCCGTTCACAAACAGCTTCACCGTGGTGCCATCGGCCACCAGCGCAAGCTGGCTCCAATCGCCCTGCTTGACCGGTGCCGTGGCCTGGAGCGTTGCGCCGCCGACGCTGGCATAAGGCACGCCGCCGTTCAGCCCAACGACCAGCCCGCCGCGCGAAAACACAGCCGCGTTGCCCGAAAGCTGCTCGGGCTTGATCCATGCTGATACTGTAAAAGCCGCGCCCGCCGGGATCGCCAGCGAGGGCGAGGGATTGACCGTGATCGCGCCCTGCCCCGGAAAGCGCGCCGCGCGCCCGACAATGCCGCCTTCATCGACCCCCGGCACTGCAACCGCGGCGCTGTTGGCGTTGGCAGTGCGATCGGCGGCGGGCTGGCCGGGATTCTCGGCGAAGTGATACACCGCGACATAGTCTGGATCGAAAGTTCCGGCCGCGTCCTCGCCAACTTTGGCATTGGCATTGCCAAAATAGATCCACAGCTTCTTTTGTTCGCCGCCGTTGAGCGCGGGCACCGAGACCCACAGCGTGGCGATGCCGTCCTTGGCGTTGAAGCTTTCGATGTGGAACGGCAGCGGCGT
>CANEVG010000215.1 GCA_947442095.1 Sphingomonadaceae bacterium | reverse complement strand
GACGTGGTGAAGCCGATCGCCCTGAAGACGACCAAAGGTGCCTGGTATCGTGCGTGGCGCTTGGTGAGCCTGGACGGCAGCACCTTCGATGTTGCTGACGAGACGGTCAACGAAGCGGCCTTCGGTCGCCCTGGTGCCAGCCGCGGAGGGAGCGCCTTTCCGCAGATCCGTTTCGTCTCGCTGGTGGAGAATGGCACCCATATCGTGTTCGCCTCGGAGATGGCGAATTATGCCACCCACGAGATCACTCTGGCCAAGACCGTGGTTGCCGCGCTGGACAAAGGCATGCTGTGCTTGGCGGATCGCGGGTTCTTCGGGTTCGCCCTGTGGACGCAAGCCCAAGAGAATGGCGCCGATTTGCCCTGGCGTCTCAGGAAGAACCTGCGGCTTTCGCCAGACAAACGCTTAGCCGATGGGTCATATCTGAGCCGCATCTATGTCTCACAGTGGGACTTTCGGCACAAAACCAATGGCGTTGTGGTGCGCATCATCGATTACGCGCTCGACGGCGTTGCCGATGCCGATCCGGTCTACCGTCTGGCCACCACCATCCTCGATCCCGAGCAGGTGCCAGCGCAGGAGCTTGCCGCACTTTACCAAGAGCGCTGGGAAATCGAGACGGCCTTTGGCGAGCTCAAGACCCATTTGCGCGGCGCCCGGATCGTTCTGCGCTCCAAGACCCCCGATCTCGTCCGCCAGGAGTTCTACGGTTTGCTCATGGCGCATTTTGCAATCCGCAGCCTGATCCACGAGGCAGCTCTTAAGGTCAATGAGGACCCGGACCGACTCTCATTCATCCACGCCGTTCGCGTCATCCGGCGAAAGATCCAGGCTCCGGCCTCTTTTTCCCCCTCGGCGGCGTCAGGCAGAGCATGACGCGCTAGTCGCCGAAATCCTCGATGATCGCCTTCCGCCGCGTCGTGGACGACGCAATCCACGCGGCGTCAAACGCAAGATGAGCAATTTTCCGCTCCGTCGACGAGGCGATCCCTCGCCCACCGCCGTCAACCTCGCCATAGCAATCCGAATTATTAAGTGAACAGTATTGGTCCTAAAGGCCCACTTCCAGGCTAGGTAGCGATCTATGCCGTTCCCACGCTCAACTCGGCCCTTACCCCTAATCGACCCGATCGATCAAAGACGCGTTTTCAATCGGTTCGAATTTTGCCTCAGGACCGTGTCAACGCGGTCAACCTCTTGCCGCAACCACACCCGCCCCAATGGGCGATCTGGTCTGGTCACCCCGGAGATGCCCATTTAGCTTTTGTTCAGATGTGCCATGGTCTGAGACAGATCGCTCCGTCCAACCGTCTGTCACCTCACCTGATCACAGGACCTCCATGAACCGCCCCCTGATCGCACACCTGCTCGCCCTGCCTGTTATTGCGGCCGCTACGCCCGCGCTCGCAGCGCCGCCGGCCAATCCGGCCAATCCTGTCAGCGCGGTAAATCCCGCGCCAGTCGCCGATCTGGTGGAGGCGGTTGACATTCCCTACGAGCGTTTCAGCCTGCCAAATGGCCTCACCGTGCTGGTCCACACCGACCGCAAGGCTCCCGTGGTCGCGGTGTCGGTGTGGTACAAGATCGGCTCAAAGCACGAACCGCGCGGCAAGACGGGCTTTGCGCACTTGTTCGAACACCTCATGTTCAACGGATCGGAGAACGCGCCGGGCGACTATTTCCAGCCGATGAAAGAAATCGGCGTGACCGACATCAACGGCACGACCTGGTTCGACCGCACCAACTACTACGAAACCGTGCCGACCGCCGCGCTCGACCGCGCGCTGATGCTGGAAAGCGATCGCATGGGCCATCTGCTCGGCGCGGTGACGCAGGAGAAGCTCGACAACCAGCGGGGTGTCGTCCAGAACGAGAAGCGCCAGGGCGACAACGCGCCTTACGGCCTAATCGAATACGAGCAGTTCGAGACGCTTTACCCGGCGGGCCACCCTTATCACCACACCACCATCGGCTCGATGGCCGACCTCGACAGCGCCAGCCTTGAAGATGTGCGTGGCTGGTTTCGCGCGCACTATGCGCCCAACAACGCCGTGATCGTGCTGGCCGGCGATATCGATCTCCCCGCCGCACAGGCCAAGGTGGCAAAGTGGTTTGGCGCAATCCCGTCCGGCCCTGCCGTCGAGCATGTCAGCGCGCCGGTGCCGACCCTGCCCGCCCCGGTCACGCGCACGGTTAAGGATGCCGTGGCGACCACGCGCGTCTACCGGATGTGGACGATCCCGGGGCTCGATGATCCCGATTACCTGCCGCTGCAGGTCGGCGGATTGATCCTTGGCGGACTGGCCAGTTCGCGGCTCGATGATGCGCTGGTGCGCGGCAGCCAGATCGCGGTGGCCGCCGCAGCAAGCGCAGACATTTTCGCGCAGGGCGGGCAGTTCGTAGTCTCCGCCGATGTGAAGCCCGGGCAGGACCCGGTCGCGGTCGGCAAGGCCCTCGATACCGAAATCACTCGGCTCGCCGCGACAGGCCCCACTGCAGACGAGCTGTCCCGCGCGGCCACGCAGTTTGCCAGCGCCCAGATCCGCCGGCTGGAATCGGTTGGCGGCGGCAGCGGCAAGGCGGCGACGCTGGCCGAAGGGCTGCTCTATTCGGGCGACCCTGCGCATTACCGCAAGGAATTGGAAGCCGCCGCCCGGTTGACCCCCGAAGCGGTGCGCGATGCCATACGCAAGTGGCTCTCGCGCCCGGTCTTTGCGCTGACGGTAGAGCCTGGCACGCGCACGGCCGGCGGCGAGGCGCGTGGCGGCGACATGGCGCTCGCGCCTGCTGCGCCCACAGCACCGGACACGTCCACGGCCGTGGCTGCCGCACCCGGCCCCGATCGCAGCAGCTTGCCGCCTGCGGGCGACGTGCCCTCGCTCGATTTCCCGCCCATCGAGCGCACCACGCTATCCAACGGCATGAAAGTGGTCTTCGCGCGGCGCAGCGCGGTACCGGTGGTTTCGGTGCGGATCTCATTCGACGCAGGCTTTGCAGCTGATCCGATTCTGGCGCGCGGCACCACATCGCTGCTGCTCAAGCTGATGAACGAGGGCACGACCAGCCTCGATTCCTCCGCCCTCGCGCGCGCCAAAGAAGCGCTGGGCGCAGATATCAATGGCATCGCCATGCCGGACGCGACCTCGTTCCAGCTCAATGCGATCACGCCCAATCTCGCCCCCTCACTCGACCTCCTTGCGGAATACGTGCGCCATCCCGCGCTCAGCCCCGCCGTGCTGGAACGAGTGCGCAACCAGCAGTTGACAGGGATCAAGGCCGAACTGAACGATCCCTATGCGCTCGCCTCGCGCAGGCTCTATCCGGCAATCTATGGCCCCGCGCATCCCTATGGCTATGGCCCCAGCGGCTTGGGCGATCTGGCAGTGGCCAAGCGCCTGACCCGCGCCGACCTCGCCGCGTTCCACGCGCGCTGGCTGCGGCCGGACCGCGCGACGATCTTTATCGTCGGCGATACTACGCTGGGTAGCGTGATCCACCTACTCGAACGCAGTTTCGGCAACTGGTCCGCGAACCGGATGGCCCCACCGGTCAAGGACTTCTCAGCCGCAATCCCCGCCCCGCGCCCGCGCATTGTGCTGCTGGACCGCCCTGGTTCGCCGCAATCGATGATCCTGGCCGGCACCGTGATCCCTGTGCGCGGCACGGACGACACCGTCACTCTGCGCACGGCCAACGATGTGCTCGGCGGCGATTTCCTCAGCCGCATGAACACCAATTTGCGCGAGACCAAGGGCTGGTCCTACGGCGTCTCCAGCCTTATCAATGATCGCAAGGAACAGCTGTTGTTCATGGTCTATGCTCCGGTGCAGACCGACAAGACCGGCCCCTCGATCACCGAGTTGCGCGGGGAAATGGCGCGCTATCTCGCGGACAAGGGCACCACGCCGGACGAGGCCAAGCTCGCCACCGATGGCAGCGCGCGCGAACTGCCGGGCATGTTCGAAACATCCGGCGCGGTGCTTGAAGCCATCGCCAAGATCGAGACCTACAAGCGGCCCGACACCTACTTCGAGACCTTGCCAGAGCGCTACCGCACGATGACCGCGGCCGACATGGACGCCGCCGCGCGCCAGATCATCGACCCGTCCAAGCTGGTCTGGGTCGTGGTCGGCGATGCGGCCAAAGTCCGCCCGCAGATCGAAGGACTGGGGCTACCGGTCGAGGTGGTGAAGGCGAAGTAAGCGAAAGCTACCCCAGCTTCGCTTTCAGCACCTGATTGACCAGACCCGGATTGCCCTTGCCCTGCATGGCCTTCATCGTCTGGCCGACGAAGAAGCCGAACAGCGCTTCCTTGCCGCCCTTGTACTGCTCGACTTTGTCGGCATTGGCGGCGAGGACGGCATCGACAGCAGCTTCGATCGCGCCAGTGTCGGAGGTCTGGGTGAGGCCTTCGCGCTCCACGATCACGCCGGGGGCGTCGCCGGTTTCGAGCATGCTCTCGAGCACCTGCTTGGCCGCACTGCCGGAAATCGTGCCCTTGCCGACAAGCGCCAGCAGCTCGCCGCCCGCCTCGGGGCTGACCGGGCTTTCGAGCAAAGTCTTGCCAAGCTTGTTGAGCGCGCCGAACAGTTCGCTGGTGAGCCAGTTCGCCGCCTGCTTGGCAACTTCGCCTTCGGACTTACCCTGCTGCACCGCGCTCTCAGCCAGCAGCGCCTCGAACCAGCGCGAGGTTTCAACTTCGGCAGTGAGCACGCCCGCGTTGTAGGGCGAGAGGCCAAGTGCGGTTTCGTAGCGGTGGCGCTTGGCATCGGGCAGTTCGGGCAGGCTCGCGCGGCATTCCTCGATGAAGGTGTCGTCGAGTTCCACCGGCAGCAGATCGGGATCAGGGAAGTAGCGGTAATCGTGCGCATCTTCCTTGCTGCGCATCGAGCGAGTCTCGTTGCGGTCCGGATCGTAGAGCCGGGTTTCCTGCACGACCGTGCCGCCGTCCTCGATCAGCGCGACCTGGCGCTTGGCCTCCTGCTCGACCACGGCCATCACGAAGCGCACCGAGTTGACGTTCTTGGTCTCGGTCCGCGTCCCGAAGGGTTCGCCGGGCTTGCGCACGCTGACGTTCACGTCCGCGCGCATTGAGCCCTGATCCATGTTGCCATCGCACGAGCCGACATAGCGCAGGACTGTGCGCAGCTTGGCGAGATAGGCCCCGGCCTCGGCAGGCGAGCGCATGTCCGGCCGGCTGACGATTTCCATCAGCGCCACGCCCGAGCGGTTGAGATCGACGTAGGACATCGTCGGGTGCTGATCGTGCATCAGCTTGCCCGCGTCCTGCTCCACATGGATGCGCTCGACGCCGATGGTCTTGAGGCTCTCGGGGTTCTTGTCGTCGATCTGGATCTCGACCGCGCCCTCACCCACGATGGGGTGATAGAGCTGGCTGATCTGGTAGCCCTGCGGCAAATCGGCGTAAAAGTAGTTCTTGCGATCGAACCGCGACCACTTGTTGATCTGCGCGCCCACCGCAAGGCCTGTGCGCACCGCCTGCCGGATGCATTCCATGTTCGGCACGGGCAGCATCCCCGGCATCGCCGCATCGACAAGGCTGACCTGCGTGTTGGGCTCCGCCCCGAAGGCGGTGGCCGCGCCCGAGAACAGCTTGGACTGCGTGGTGATCTGCGCATGGACTTCAAGGCCGATCACGACCTCCCATTCGCCAGTTGCGCCCTGGATGCGGTATGCGGTGTCAGTCATGGTCAGTCTTCTGTCGGATCGATGATCTGGAGGCCCGGAAAGTAGCTCTGAAAGCCCTTACGGTCCCGCGTGACGAGAGGCCAGCCCCTGATTTCGGCCTGCGCACCAATCAGGAAGTCGGGCAGAATAGCGGTCCGCTCGCCGCCGCGCCGCCGATATTCGGCAAAGGCCTGCCCAGCGCGAAACGCGTCCTCGCGGTTAAGGGCGGTGAGCACTATGTCCAGCCGGTCAAGCGCCGAACCGATCTCGGCAAGTGCCGCAAAACTGGGTGCAACTTCTGCGAGTATGACGAGGTTGATATGGATCGTGCGCAGCGCTTGCCACTCAGCCAAACGATCAAACAACTTCGGTTGCCCGTGCTGAAACAAGGCAATCAATACGTTGCTATCAAGAATCACACTTCGGGCCCATCCCCGCGGATCCAGCGCTGGTACTCAAGGCCATCCATCCCCGCGAACGGGTCCTGAAGCTTAAACTCCGCGCGCACCTCGTTCAGCCGCTTCAACCAGTCCGCCTTCTTCTTCTCGATAGAGGTGCGGTCGTCTGAACGCAGGATGCGCGCATTGCCATCGGCGTCCAGCTCAAACTCCACGGCCTGCCCCGGCGCAAGGCCGAGGGCAT
>CANEVG010000214.1 GCA_947442095.1 Sphingomonadaceae bacterium | reverse complement strand
TGCCGTCGTTGGGGCGCTTGTTGAGCCCGAGGCTGCGCTTCAGGCCATCAACCACCGCCGAGCCGAGCGAAAGGCCCTTGATGCGCTGTGCGGCCCAGTCTGCGCTCATTTCGTTGCAGGGCATGCCCCAGACCTTCTCAGTATAGGTCTTGAAGAAGATCGAATAGAGCTTTTTGCCGAACTGGTTGCTGGTCCAGTCCTCGAAGCTTTTGACGTCCTTGATCGGGAACACCTTGGAGACTGCGTAGCTCGCCATGCAGGTGGTGGAGCGCCAGATGCCCAGGTTGCGCAGCGCTTCGAACGCGCGCAGCGGATAGGAGTAGAATTTGCCTTCGTAGTAGATGCGGCTCATGCGCGGACGCTGGATGAAATCATCCGGCAGTATCTCGTTCCACAGATCTACAACCTGCTGCGACTTCGAGAAAAAGCGGTGCCCGCCGATATCGAAGCGGTAGCCTTCATGCTCCACGGTGCGGCTGATGCCGCCGACATAGCGCGTATCCTTCTCGATGATCGCGACCTTGAGGCCCTTCTTCGAGAGGAGGTAGCCAGCCGTCAGACCCGCAGGCCCCGCGCCGATGATCGCCACATCGACATCGTACTCGCTGCTGTTTCCCTGCACACCCGTGAAACCGTTACCCATCACTTGCTCCTGCTGAAGCGAACCTGATGGCACCGGAAGTGAACGAAAATGGATAAGAGAAGGTTAACCCGGGAGCAGCATTTGGCGAACTGGGTCGATGGTTTCGTCCTAGAGCGAACGCAGGATCGAGCCCTCGGCAGCGCGCCCGGGAATGGCCCCCGGGCTGGGCGGCGCCTTGCCTGTCGGACCGCCAGTCGTGCGGTCTTCCGTGCCGTCAGCACCGTTCACTTCCGGTGCCTGCGGCGGAAGCGCTTCGGCAAATTGCAGCGGCCCCGAAATGTGGGCAAGTTCATCAAGCTTGAAGGTGTGCTCGAAGATCAGGCCGTACCGCGGATGGCTGCGCCAGCGCACCTTGGCGAAGAGCGGCCGAGCAACATCCGTTTCGAGGCGAACGAGCTCATTCACGAGCAGCAATTTGTCGGATTCGATACAAGCGCCCTGCTGCGAGATGTCCTTGAGCGCGATAGGCACCGCCTCGCCGCCCAAACGCAGCACGGCTTCCAGCGCAATCCGCAGCCTGACCTGTCGGCGCGGGAAGGTCCCCAGATTTTCATCAAGGAACTGCTCGATCTCGATGCCCTGCAAGAAGCGCAAACCGGCGTGGTCGTCTGCCTGCCAAACCAGCTCGACCCTATAGCGATCGCCTGTCACCAGTTCGACGTGTATCGCGCGTGCCTGTGGCAGCGCAGAGAACAACCGAACCTTCAAACCGGTGGCCGAAGCATCGCGGATTATGCAGAGAAATTCGCGGCCATCGGCAATGATCTTGGCGGTGCGGATGAGCAAGGCATAGCGCGGCGCGGAGCGAAGCTCCGAGCCCGGGGGTGCACCCGTCTGAGTCTGCCGGTGCTCTCCCGACAGTGTCTGCTCCTGCGCCAAGCCAATTCCCCTGACGCGCCCGCCCCGACTGATTCGGAACAACACGCGCACCGCTCTGCGGAAGCTCACTAACCCATTGATCCTTGACATGCCGTTACCCATGCCGGGTCATTCAATGGTTAACGCAGCGCAAAACGAAGTACCGCGCCTGCGAGGTTCGCGGGTGGCCCGTCCAAGGCCTTCGATAAGGCGCGGCCTGGCCTTTACGCTGCTGGTGCGGACGGCGGGACTCGAACCCGCACGAGCTGAGCTCAAGGGATTTTAAGTCCCCTGCGTCTACCATTCCGCCACGTCCGCGCGCGATATGCATCCGGCAGGCCGGACAGTTGAGCGATGGCACATCAGGAAACCGACGGCAACGGCCAGACCCTTGGCGGGTTGGCCTTGTCAGGCTTTTGCCGTCAACGTCTATTCGGCATTGAGCCGCAGGCGCATATCCTTGCCAGGCTTGAAATAGGGCACGCGCTTTTCGGGCACTTCCACGGAGTCGCCTGTCCGCGGGTTGCGCCCCTTGCGGGCATCACGCTCGCGAGTCGAAAAAGCGCCGAAGCCCCGCAGTTCAACGCGCCCGCCTTCGGCCAGCCGCTTGGCAATTTCATCGAAAAATACATCGACCACGCGCTCGATTTCCTCGCTACGCATGCTCGGGCTCTGTTTGGCAAGCGCCTGTAACAATTCGGATCGGATCATCCGGTAACTCCCCCAGCTTCCTGGCCAACCAAACCTGATCGCCTTTTGGCTTGATCCGGTTGGACGGCATCCCCCAATCCGGAACGTCCCCGGACCTTGGAATCGCAAGACATTGCCAGAGCAATCTTATCGCGGCAACCTATCTATCGTTATATGGCAAGGCATTAGAGTCGATTTCGGAATCACCGAATGATCGGCGCGAACTTCCCGGTTCCCCGACCGCGACTTACGCGCGCTCCAGACCTGCCAGAAGGGCTGCCGGGTCGAGATGAAGCCGATGCATCCGGGCCACGATCTCCGGCCACTCGGTGCTCAGGAAGGCCGCACGCTCGCGCGCCCGAAGCGCGTCTGCCGCACCGGCCACGACAAACATACCAACCCCGCGCTGGACCTGCACCAGACCCTCAGCCTGAAATTGCTGATAGGCCTTGGCGACGGTGAGCGGATTGGCCGCTTCCGTTGCGGCAAAAACCCGGACCGATGGCAGCATTGCGCCTTCGGCAAAAGTGCCATCCAGGATCGCCACAGCGATCTGATCGCGCAGCTTGAGATAGACGGGACGGCCCGCTGAGGCCGCGGGGGAAGCCGATATCGACGCCATGGGTGATGCAGTGCCATAATACAGCGGGTCACGCAATCACACGCAGACCGTGCGAGCTAGAGAATGTCTCCGCGTGCGCACCTGCCAGGGGGCAGTTTGCTGGCAAGCGGCCTGCTGCGCGCGAACCTTCCGCCTTTGCCGCCAAGGCGAGAAGGACCTTCCCAAGCCGCAGTTAAACGCTAATCATGCCTCAAACATCAGGTGCCGCGCGAACAGCACTTCTGGGGAGCACAATTCAGCGATGACAGATGCTATCGGGCAGGCCGAGTCCGCCCTGCCGCCGCAGGGAGCCCGCGATGCCAGCTGGTTTGGGCATCCCCGGCAGCTCGCACGCCTGTTCACGACCGAGGCGATGGAGCGCTTCGGCTACTACGGCATGCGCGCGCTGCTCACGCTCTATCTCGCGCAGCACTTCTTGTTCAGCGACACGACCACTGCCGGGCTCTATGGCGGTTTCACCGCGCTCGTTTATCTCACTCCGCTCATCGGTGGGCTGATGGCCGACCGCTTCCTCGGCTCGAAGCGCTCGGTCAAGTTCGGCGCGATCCTCATGAGCCTAGGCTATGTCGTGCTGTGCCTATCCAGCACGGGCGGCGCTGCAAAGCCTTTCGCGCTGATCGAGGGCCAGCGATATGACGTGACGGTTTCGGACACGGGTGACGCGCGCAAGCAGTATGTCAGCGAATCCGGCGCAGCGCTGCAGATCAAGGGCAACGACGACAAGTCGGTCTCGCTGCTGCGCGCTGATGGCAGCGAGGCACGCCGCATTGCACCCGGCAAGTTCGAACCGGGCGGCCAACGCAATCCGCTTTACACTTTGCTCCTCATTACCGGCCTTGCTTTCGTCACCGTCGGCAACGGGTTCTTCAAGCCGAATATCTCGACCATCGTCGGCGAGCTGTACGAGCAAGGCGACCGGCGCCGGGATGCGGGCTTCACCATCTTCTACATGGGGATCAACCTCGGCTCGCTGTTCTCGCAGATCCTTTGCCCGCTGCTTGCGGTGGGCATGGGCGCCTGGGGGGGGCTTGGTTGGTGGGCTGGCTTTGCGCTGGCGGCTGCGGGCATGGCGGTGTCGTGGCTGCTGTTCCAGTTCGATGGCGGCAAGCTTGATGGGTTCGGCGAACGGCCGGAACATGCCGATGGCGGCAAGGACATCCTTGTCTACGTCGGCGCGCTGGCGGTGATCCCGCTGATCTATCTGCTGTTCGCCAACCTGATGGCGTATGTAAGGCCCGAAGAGGGAAGCGGCTTCCTTGGATACATCGCCACCCTGCCGATCATGGGCAAGGTCATGTTTGGCACATTTATTGTTGCGATTCCGGGCATCCTGATTTGGTCGTGGCGCAACGGCAGCCCCCGCGAGTTTCAGATGATGGTGGCCGCGATCGTGCTGATCACCTTCAACACGGTCTTCTGGACGCTGTTCGAACAAGCCGGCTCCTCGCTGACCCTGTTCGCCGATCGCAACACCGACATGAGCGTGTTCGGCCTGTTCTCGATCACCGCAGGGCAGACCCAGTTCTTCAACGCGTTGTTCATCGTGCTGTTTGCCCCGCTGTTCTCGATGATGTGGGGCGCGCTGGCGAGGGCCGGGCTGGAGCCGGGAATCCCTGTCAAATTCGGCATCGCGCTGGTCGGGGTGGGGCTGGGCTTCCTATTCCTCGTCTGGGGCGCGCAGTTTGCCGATGCGAACTACAAGGTCGGCCTGTGGTGGCTCGCCGGGCTCTACCTAATCCATTCGATGGCCGAGCTGTGTATTTCGCCAGTGGGCCTCTCGATGATCACCAAGCTCTCGATCGCACGGATTGTCGGCCTGATGATGGGCACGTGGTTCCTCTCGATCGCGGTCGCGCAGTATGTCGCTGGCGTGGTGGCGCAGTTTGCCAGCGTGGAAACTGTCGGCGGCGAGGTGACCAACCTTAAGGTCAGCCTCGATACCTATGTCGGCGTGTTCCAGACGATCGGCCTTGTTTCGGCGGGCATCGGCGTGGTGCTGCTGGTTCTTTCGGTGCCGCTGAAGCGGCTGATGCACGGTGTGAAGTGAGAATGATTCGTTTCTTTAGATCGCTGGCCTTTCGATCGCCGACCATAAAAACACTCGCCGCGCTTGGCCTGTTCGCTCACGCCACCCACGGCATGGCGGCACCCAAGGCCGGTACCGCGCCGGTCTGGCAGGAAAACCCCTACCCCTCCACCTACAAGCCCTATCCAGGTGAGCCGGTCGCGATTGTCGGCGCGACCGTGTTTGACGGCACGGGCGCGGAGATTCCCGGCGGCGTGGTGCTCGTGCGCGAAGGCAAGGTTGTCGCGGTGGGTGACGCCAAGCTCGCGGTTCCCGAGGGCTACCGCAGCATCGACGGCAAGGGCAAGTACGTCACCCCCGGCGTTATCGACATTCACAGCCATCTCGGGGTCTATGCTAGCCCGGGTGTCCCAGCGCATGCAGATGGCAACGAAGCAACTGCGCCGACCACCCCGGAAGTCTGGGCCGAGCACAGCGTCTGGCCGCAGGACCCGGGCTTCTCGCGCGCGCTCACCAATGGCGGGGTCACGGCGATGCAGATCCTGCCAGGCTCGGCCAATCTCATCGGTGGGCGTTCGGTGGTGCTCAAGAATGTCTATGCCCGCACCGTGCAGGGCATGAAGTTTCCCGGCGCGCCCTATGGCATGAAGATGGCCTGCGGCGAAAATCCAAAGCGCGTCTATGGCGATCGCAACCAGATGCCCTCCACTCGCATGGGCAACATGGCGGTGGACCGGCAGACCTGGATCAAGGCCGCAGAATACCGCAAAAAACGCGCCGGCGGGAATCTTGATGAGCGCGATCTCGCGAATGACACGCTGGCTGACGTGCTCGACGGCAAGATCCTCGTGCAGAACCATTGCTACCGGGCTGACGAGATGGCGCAGGTCATCGATATGGCCAAAGAATTCGGTTACAAGGTAACCGCGTTCCATCATGCGGTGGAGGCTTATAAGATCGGCGATCTGCTGCGCGAAAACGGTATCTGTTCGGCCATCTGGGCGGACTGGTGGGGCTTCAAAATGGAAGCTTTCGACGGCATTCCTGAAAACGCCGCTCTGCTGGCGGATGCGGGCGCCTGCGTGATCATTCACTCAGACGATGCCAACGGCATCCAGCGGCTCAATCAGGAAGCCGCCAAGGCACGCGCGGCGGGCAAGCGCATGGGGATCATCATTCCTGATGGCCAAGTCATCAGCTGGATCACGCTCAACCCGGCACGTGCGCTGGGTGTCGACCAGCAGACCGGCAGCCTCGCACCCGGCAAGATGGGTGATATGGTGCTGTGGAACGCCAATCCACTCTCTGTCTATGCGCGGCCCGAGAAAGTATGGGTCGATGGCGCGCTGCTGTTCGATTCCGCCGATCCCGCCCGCCGGCCGGTTAGCGACTTCGAACTGGGCTTGCCCGGTGAGGGAGACGTGAAATGAGCCGCGCGCAAAGGTCGCTTCTCGGCCTTGTTCTGCTCATTGCCGCGCTCCCCACCGTGCTCGCCGCTGCGCCGGAACC
>CANEVG010000213.1 GCA_947442095.1 Sphingomonadaceae bacterium | reverse complement strand
GGGCGTGGTGGGACTTGTGCTGCGGGCGTGGCTCAAGGGGTAAGGGCAGGAGAATTCAGCCTCGGCCGATAACGCGGCCTTCCAGCATCAGCATGTTTCCGCGCCGCCATTGTCCGGAAATCCGGAACAGGGCTCGAACGCCGAACAGACCTGAACTTCGGTCTCTGGCAGGGCAACCTCCCCCCGCTTGTGGAGCAGCCGCAGCATGCGTTCACCAAGCCGGCGGTTGGCCAGGACCAGTATCGATATTGCGATGCAGCTGCCTTAGGCGCTGACGCGCTTCAATTGGCCAAGGAATGGCGAACCAGTGCCGAAGACATGGAGCATCCCCCATGACATCACACCGGTGAAGGCCTCCTGCTTGAACGGCATCGCCGCTGCGTCGGCCTGCAGAAATGTGCCATTTGCAGCCCGTTTTGCGCCGCGCCGAAGCATGCCCAATGATCTGTCTTGGAGCACCAGCCGGTCCAGTGCCGCGCTTTGCCGATAGGCGTTGGCGGTGAAAACAAGTGAACCGCAGCCACAATCAAGAAGTGGGCCAGCGGGCGCTTCTGCCAGGAACCGTTGCGCCGCTTCGCTGTAGTGCCGGGCCCAGTTCCCCCACACCAGCCGGTTATAGAGCGTGGTCCCGACAACCATATCGTAGCCGGCGGCGATGCGGTCGTAGTCTGCAGCCCGTTCACGTGGCGGAGTTGCAGAGCAGATTGGGCCATCGACACGTTCGATGGCGTGGGCGGTTTCAACCACTTGAGACAGCAACGACATTGTGAAAGCTCCCGTTTCAAGCCCTCGAAACTATGGTGCCGCTCACGGTGTACTGGTGACACTCTATCAGCATACTTGGTTCCCGCGCATGCCCCTATAGCGGGTGCGCCCGCGCCAGCAGCCGCAGCCGCGAACTGAACTCCCCGCGGTCCACATAACAGCCGTGCAGATGCCGCAAGCCCGAAGAGGGATCAAAGCTTTCGCGGCCGTGGAGGACGCGGCGGTTGTCGAAGACGACCATTTCTCCGGCGGCAAGCTTGAAGGTGAGCTGGTAACGCGGCTCGCGGGTCTTGGCCATCATCGCGCGGTAGGCGCGGTAGTAGGCGGGCATTACATCTGCGGGCATGTCGAACATCGCAGCGATATGGGCGTTGTAGCGCACTTCGGTCACCTTGCCGTGCCGGTCCAGCTGGATCACCGGGGCATGGACGCGGAAATCGGCCTCGTGGTCGTGGAAGCGGAAGGGGATCGGGGTTTCGCCGAGGAGGCGGAAGGCTTCGGGGTCTTCGACGCGCAAGTCTTCGGCCAGCGCGAAACCGTCGGCAAATAGCGAGCCGCCGCCAGTCGCTTCATTGGCGAGGCAATGCAGGAATTGATAGCCGGGAGGCGCTTCCTGATTGGGCAGATCGGTGTGCAGCGGCAGCGTGACCGCCGTGTAGGCGAGGTTGTTGGGTTCGGGGCGGTTCACCACTTCGAAAGTGGTGCCGAAGTTGGTTTCGCGCAGGAAGCCGATGCGTTTTGCGACGTCCACTCCGGCGTTGATGTGATCGGCAAGGCCATCGACAATGGTGAGGCCAAAGCGCGCGGTTTCGCGCATCCATGTGCCCAGCGCGGCGTCGTCTGCCAGAAGCTGCGCGGCGGCAAAGCGCGGGATGCCGGCGGTGGTGAGATCGCCGCGCCAGAGCTGCGGCGCGATGTCTGCCGGATCGGCGGCGGGCTTGCCGGGGCGGTGCGCGCTCAGCAGTGCTGTCGCCATGAGGCTCCTGTGGCCGTCGGCATAGCGCAGCGTCACGGTCTCGCCGGTGTGGTCGGCGCTCAGCAGAACCGGTGACAAGTCCAGGGCAAGCAGGTCGAGCACGCGCTCATGCGTCTGCGGGTGGAACGCGCTGGGGCAATTGTCGCGCAGCCACAGCGCGGGGTAGGTGGCACGCGTGCCATCCGCCCACGTGACGAGGAGGGCGTCAGCCCGCACCTCCAGGGTCGATAGAGTCATGGGAATTGGTCCTTGCAGGAAGTTTGATCGCGGCTTGGCAGATCAACCCTGCGGCGGCGGACGCCAGTCCTGCACTTTGCCGTAAGCCACCGCGACAGGACGCTGGCCGAGGCCAAAGGTTGGGCGCGGGGACTGCATGCGCTCGTAGACTATGGGGGAAACGTCGGCGCAGCAAGGGGTCATCTGGCGCATTGCAACGCAGGGCGCACCGTGCAAATCTTGGCAGCAATGATCGACCACAGCGGCACAGCCGGTAGCGCCCCGGTGGCCGCCAAGACCCCAGCGCCCTTTGCCATGACCCTGATCGGGATCGGCGCGGCGACGGCAGCGGCGCATATCGGCAACAATTTCACGACTTATCTGCTTGGCGGGCTGATGGACCGCTTCGGCTTTTCGCCCTTCGCGATGGGCGCTTGGAACATGGCCGAGACACTGAGCTATGCGGCGGCGATGTTCATCGTCGCGCCGCGCGCGGGGGGGCTGGATGCGCGCGCGCTGGCGATGCTGGCGAGCGTGGTGGTGATCGCAGCGCAGGCGGGCTCGGCGCTGACCGGGGCCTATCCGCTGCTGGTGCTCGGGCGGATCGGGACGGGGCTGGGCTTTGGCCTGATGAACAGCGCGCTCAATCTGGCGGCGGGGCGCACGGGGAGCCCGGCACGGTGGATCTCGCTGGGGATCGCTGTGCAGACGCTGCTCTACAGCGCGATTGCGATCGGCCTGCCGGTGATTGGGCGGGACTATGGCGCGGGCGGCATGTTCTTTGGCCTCGCGGGGCTGTCGGTGGTGTTCGGGCTCTGCGCGCTCTTGCTGCCGGGGGGCCCAAACCGAATTGGAGGCAGCGCGGAGGTCTCGGCCATCAAGGCGGGGCCAATCGGCCGGGAGGGCTTGCGCGTGCTGGCGGCGATGGCACTGTTTGCGTTCGGGTCGCTTGCGATCTGGCCGTTTATCGAGCGCACCGCGCAGGCCATCGGCATTCCCGCCACGCAGTTCGGGATTTACCAGAGCTTCGCCGTGCTGATGAGCGCGGTGGGCAATGCAGGTCTTGCGCTGGTGATCCAGCGCCTGCCGCGCGCGTGGCCTTTGGCGGCGGCGCTGGGGGCCTGCAGCCTCACGTGCGGCCTGCTGACGAGCGTGAGCAGCGAGGCGGCGTTTGCGGCAGCGTTCGTCGCGTTCATGGTGAGCTGGTTCCTGACCTATCCGCTACTGCTGCGCCTCGCCTATGCGCAGGCCGAGGGAGAGCGGCTGGCAGTGATGACGACGGGCACCTGGCTGCTTGCGCAAAGCCTTGGCTCGCTGGCCGCGGGCGCGATGGCGCAGGGCTTTGGCGCCTATACGCTGATCGGCCCGCTTGGCGGGGCAATCTGCTTCATGGCGATTGCGGCGGCACTGCCGGTGGCGCGGCGGCTGGACCGGGATCAGGCCCCTGCCACATAGGCATCGAGCATTGCCAGCAGCCCGGCCTTGTCGGCGCTGGGTAACCATGCGGCTTCGAAGCCATTGCGGGCGATGGCAATGAGTTCCGGCCGCGTCAGATTGCTGCGGGTGACGGCGCGCAGCAGCACTTCGTTGATGTACTCGCTCGCCATATAGGCGGGATCGTCGGACGAGATCGTGACCTTGAGCCCCGCGTCCAGCATCGTGCGCACCACATCGACGGGCTGGGCCATGCCCTTGCGCAAGGTGCCGGAAAAGGTGGGGCAGACGGTGAAAACCATCCCGCGCTGCTTCGCGATGGCAACGAGTTCGGGGGACTGGACGATATTGCCGCCGTGGTCGATCCGGTCGACCTTCAAGTCGACCAGCGCTGTGCGGATGTTTTTCAGCGTATTGACCTGATCGACATCGCAGTGCGCGGTGACGTGGAGGCCGTTGGCGCGGGCCTTGGTGAAGTGCGCCGCGAACTTTTCGGGCGGGTGGCCAGCTTCATCGGAATCGAGCCCGACACCGACGAGGTGCTGCTTGAACGGCAGCGCGGCATCGAGCGCGGCCATGGCGCTGTCTGCCGACAGATCGCGCACGAAGCACAAGATTAGCTGCGAGCGGATGCCCAGCTTGGCCAACGCGTCACGGCGGGCGCGGGTGATGCCCATGATCACCGCCTCCATCGGCACGCCGCGCTTGAGGTGCTCCTGCGGATCGAAGAACATCTCGGTGTAGACCACGTTCTGCGAGGCCGCCTTGCTGAGGTAGGCATAAGCGAGATCTTAGAAATCTGGCTCCTTGAGGAGCACGTTCATGCCGTCGTAGTAGATCGCGAGGAAGCTCGGCAGGTCGTGGTATTTGTAGCTCGCCTTCATCGCGGCGGCATTGGCGAAGGGCAGGTTCAGCCCGTTGCGCTGGGCGAGGGCGAACTTCATTTCCGCCTCGAGCGTACCTTCGAGATGGACGTGGTATTCGCTCTTGGGCAGGCCTGTGATGAACGTTGCTAGCGCGGGATCGACGCCGTCTGCAGGTGCTGCGGCATAAGCCCAGCGGGGGAGCGCGGCGAGGGTGGCCGTAGCCGCCATGCCTGCCATAAGTGTGCGGCGTGTGATCATGTGCTTGCCCCCTGATTGCTGCGCGGGACTTTCGCGGCGGGGCTGCGCCGGGTCAATCGGGTTTTGTGCAATGGGGTGTTTCGCAAATGTGGGCGGCTCGTTCAGCTCTCCGCAAACGTGAAGGGTTCCGCCGTCTTGCGGTAATCGTCGGGCAAGATTTCGCGGCCCAGCGGGGGTTCGGCGCGGGCGGTGCAAGTGGCCCGGTTGCACAGGCGGCAGGTGACGCCGATGGGCATGGCAAGTGGCTGCTCGCCGCGGGCGTAGACCAGCTTGGGCGCGTGTTCGGCTGAGCAGGCCAGCGCGATTGCGCGAACGATGGTTGGCTTGCCGAAGCCGCCACCGCCTGAGGTGACGCCGCGCGCGATGCTGAAGAAGCGTTCGCCACCGGGGAGTTCCAGCCACTGGGTGAGTACGTCGCCGGGGCGGCGGAAGGTATCGTGCAAGGTCCATAGCGGGCAGCCGCCGCCGTGCGCCGCAAAGGGAAAGCCCGCGCCATCGAGCCGCTTGGAGACATTGCCCGCCGCATCGACGCGGATGAAGAAGAACGGCACGCGCTCCTGCCCTGGGCGGTTCAGCGTGGTGAGGCGGTGTGCGACCTGTTCGAAGCTGGTGCCGAACTGGCCGGACAGCGCCTCGATATCATAGGCGCGCGCATCGACCGCGCGGGCGAAGCGGTCGTACGGCATCAGCAGCGCCGCCGCGCCATACGCTGCCAGCGCACGGCGCACGAGCTGCGCGGCAGTCTCACTCGCGAAACTCTCACCGCGCACCAGCGCGGCGATTTCCGGGCGCAGCGCGGTGTAGGCGATGTGCAGCGCGATCTGCCAGCGGCGCGCCTGCGGACTGAGCGTGTCATCGATGAGCAGCTGTTCGGCGTGGCGATCATAGCGGCGCAGCGCGTCCATCATCACGCCGGCGGGCATGAGCCGCACACGCAGACCCTGGCTGCGCAGGTAGTCGGCGAGGCCCCCTTCCTGCAGGCCGCCAAGCTTCTCGATCTCTTCGGCGAGCGCCTCGGCTTTGCTGTCGAGCGCCGGGAAGTAGTTGCGTCGCTGGGCGACGAAGCGGCGCGCCTCGCCCAAAGGGTCAGCCGAATCGGGCGCGCCCGCGCCGCCGCGCAGACCCGCAAGCGCCTGTTGCTCGCGGATGTAGGCGGTGTGGAGGCGCAGCATCGCTTCGGTGATGCCGGGGTAGCTGGTGGCGACATCGGCGACTTCGAGCGCGGGCAAGTCGATCTCGGCAAAGATCGGATCACGCAGTACGTCGGACAGGCGGCGGGCATAATCGTCGCGCTCTTCCGCCGCGAGGTCGCTCATGTCGAGCTTGTAGGCGCGGGCGAGGCGCAGCAAGAGATCGGCCGTGAACGGGCGCTGGTTGCGTTCCAGCAGCGCGATATAGCTGGGCGAAATCGCCAGATCTTCGGCCATCACGGCCTGGGTGAGGCCAAGCTCGCGGCGCAGGCGCTTCAGGCGGGGGCCGAGGTAGAGGGGGCGCGATTCCATGGGCTTGTGCGGGTCCTGTGTGAGCTATACAACTTTACAAGCATATAATGTAAAGTTTGACAACATGACCGCGTGATGGGTTTCGCCGGGGCCGCGGCAGGCCTAACCGCTGGGCATCGAAGCAAAACATGCAGGACGATCCAATGACCTACTCGCAGTCCATCAACGAAGCAGCCAAGGTCATCGCGCCCTTCGCCGCAATCTGGGACGGCATCGATCCGGCCTCGGTCGCGCGGATGCGCCTGCAGAACCGTTTCCAGACCGGGCTCGACATCGCGAAGTACACCGCCAAGATCATGCGCGCCGACATGGCCGCCTATGACGCCGATCCGGCCAAGTACACCCAGTCGCTCGG
>CANEVG010000212.1 GCA_947442095.1 Sphingomonadaceae bacterium | reverse complement strand
TCGCTGCATTCTACCGGCCGTGGGAGGATGTGCGTGCCGACAAATTCGACGGTCTGATCATCACCGGCGCGCCGGTCGAGCAGATCGGTTTTGAGGAGGTGACTTACTGGGACGAGCTGCGCCGCATCCTCGATTGGTCGCAATCCCATGTTCACCGCACGCTGACGCTGTGCTGGGGTGCGATGGCGGGGCTCCACCACTTTCACGGCGTGGCCAAGCATCCGCTGGAGGCCAAGGCTGCGGGCATCTTCAGCCACACCAACCGCGCCCCTGCCAGCCCATGGATGCGAGGGCTACCCGATGCTTTCGATGTGCCCGTCTCGCGCTGGAGCGAAGTGCGCGCCGAAGACCTGCCTGTAGATGGAGGGCTCACCGTGCTTGCAGACAGCGCGCAAACCGGGTTGTGCCTGATCGACGATCCGGTCCACCGGGCGGTCCACATGCTCAATCACCTGGAGTATGATACGCTGACACTGGCGAACGAGTACGCGCGCGACAGCGGCCAGATTCTGCCCAAAGGCTACTTCCCGGGCGATGACCCTGCTGCGGCTCCCTGCAACACCTGGCGCGGGCACGGCCACTTGTTCTTCGGCAACTGGATCAACGAGACCTATCAGACCACTTCGTTCGAACGGGCGGAGATCGGGGCGGGCTGAACCTCTTCGGCGCGGCAATCGCTTGCCTTTTGCCTGACGCGCGACTAACGCGCGCTCCTTCAACAGATGCGGTTGAGTCTCTGCCATAGAGATTCTGTGCGACCGGCCTGGCTGTAAGGGCTGCCACGGCGGGTTTGACGCATCGAACACAAGGAGACGAAAATGCCCAAGCTCAAGACCAAGAGCGGTGTGAAGAAACGCTTCAAGATCACCGCTTCCGGCAAGGTTAAGCACGGCGTCGCCGGTAAGCGCCACCGCCTGATCAGCCACAACGCCAAGTACATCCGCCAGAACCGCGGGATGGACGTGATCTCCGACGCCGATGCGAAGGTGATCAAGAAATGGGCGCCCTACGGGCTGAACTGAGGAGCGTTAGACCATGAGCCGTATCAAACGGGGTGTTACCACCCGCGCCAAGCACAAGCGTATTCTCGAGCAGGCCAAGGGCTACCGGGGCCGCCGCAAGAACACCATCCGCGTTGCCCGTCAGGCCGTCGAAAAGGCCGGCCAGTATGCGTACCGCGATCGCAAGATCAAGAAGCGGGAATTCCGCGGCCTGTGGATCCAGCGCATCAACGCTGCGGTCCGCGCTGAGGGTCTGACTTACTCGCAGTTCATCCACGGCACCAAGCTGGCCGGGATTGAACTCGACCGGAAGGCCATGGCTGATCTGGCGATGAACGAAGGCGGCGTGTTCTCGGCCATCATCGCGCAAGCGAAGCAGGCCCTGGGTAGCGGTGCTGCGGCCTGATCGCCTGATTGGAGTTTGTGTCGGTTGCGTTCCAGTTCGGTGCGGGTGACCTGACGGAACGTCCCTGACCATTGATCAGAAGCAAAAAGGGTGCTGGTCGAGAGACTGGTGCCCTTTTTGCCATTTTGGACACTTCCCGATCTGTGTGTAACGATATATGCTTATCCCAATAGGGAAATATGTTATCCCAACGGGGAAAATGGGGCGCAATCGTGAACGGTGACAGTACCATCGAGGTACGTTTTTATCAGCCTCCGGCCGCCATGCGGCCTTACTTCACCACGTTCTACATCACCGAAATTCATGCTTGCGCGCGCGGCAGCGTTACCGATCATCTTCACCCCGAGTGGGCAAACCTCAGAATCGTCTCGGGTGTACTGCCGGTGTCTGATATACGGGAGAAACGCGGGATCGGCGGCATGGCCGGGATCCTCACCGGCCCCACCAGCACAGCCGTGCGCTTCACCACCGGCACATCGCGCATCTGGGGCATCGGCCTCTTGCCGCTTGGCTGGGCCAAATTTGTCACCGCTCCTGCCGCCGCCTTTGCCGATCGAATCTGTGATCCGCGCGTGGAGCCGGCGTTTGCGCAGCTGCAGCCACTGGTCGAAGCGCTCTTCGGTTCCGAGCCCGACGAGCCTGCCGAGCTGGCGCGGATAACCCGGCACTTCGAAGACCTCTCTGTGCGCGAGGTGCCGGATGAGGCTCGAATCAGCGCAATTCATCGCGCCCTGATCGATCCCGAAGTGGGCAATGTCGTCGCCATGGCGTCATCGGCCGGCCTTGCCATGCACACCCTCGAACGCCTGTGCCGCCGCCATTTCGGCTTCCCGCCCAGCCTGCTGCTGCGCCGCCAGCGTTTTATGCGCAGTCTTTCGCAATACATGCTCGATCCCGAACTGACATGGATCGGCGCGATCGATTCGCATTACCACGATCAGGCCCAGTTCGTGCGGGACTTCCACCGCTTTATGGGCATGAGCCCGCGCACCTACGCTGCGCTCCCGCATCCCGTGCTCGCCGGGGTCATGCGTGCGCGCATGGTTGCAGCGGGCGCGCCGGTACAGGCGCTCCACGTCCCGTCCGGGGGCTAAACGCGCCTTGGAATTCGTGCCATTTGGCGCTAGCGGCAAGGCCGATGGAACAGCTTGAAACCACACTCGCCGCAATTGCAGGCGCTAATACGATCGAAGCCGTCGAGGCCATCCGCGTGGCCGCGCTTGGCAAACAAGGCTGGGTCTCGGCCCTGCTGAAATCACTGGGCGGCATGACCCCGGATGAGCGATCGAACGAAGGCCCGAAAATCCACGCCGCGCGCGAGGCCGTGACAACTGCACTCGCCGCGCGCAAGGACGTGCTTGAAAGCGCGGTGCTTGAAGCCCGCCTCGCCGCCGAAACCGCCGATCTGTCGCTCCCTGCGCCCGAAGCCCCGCGCGGTTCGGTCCACCCTGTTAGCCAGGTGATGGATGAACTTGCGGAAATCTTCGCCGATATGGGCTTTGCCGTCGCCACCGGGCCGGAGATTGAGGACGACTGGCACAATTTCACCGCGCTCAACATGCCCGAAACGCATCCGGCGCGCGCTATGCATGATACGTTCTACTTCCCGGACAAGGACGCGGAAGGCCGTGACATGCTGCTGCGCACCCACACCTCGCCGGTGCAGATCCGTTCGATGCTCAGCCAGGGTGCGCCGGTGCGCATCATCGCCCCGGGCCGCGTCTACCGGTCAGACAGCGATGCCACGCACACCCCGATGTTCCACCAGATCGAAGGTCTCGTGATCGATAAGGGCATTCATCTCGGTCACCTCAAGTGGACGCTGGAGACTTTCCTCAAAGCCTTCTTCGAGCGCGAGGATATCGTCCTGCGCTTGCGCCCTAGCTACTTCCCCTTCACCGAGCCGTCGGTCGAAGTTGACGTCGGCTACACGCTCATCAATGGCAAACGGGTCGTCGGTGGCAGCGGCGATGCCGAGAACGGCGGCTGGATGGAAGTGCTGGGTTCCGGCATGGTCAATCGCAAGGTCATCGAATTCGGCGGGCTCGATCCCGATGAATGGCAGGGCTTTGCCTTCGGCACCGGCGTCGACCGGCTTGCCATGCTGAAATACGGCATGGACGATCTGCGCGCCTTTTTCGATGGCGATGTGCGCTGGCTGGCGCACTACGGTTTCGGCGCGCTCGATGTGCCGACGCTTTCTGGCGGTGTGGGAGTGCGGGCATGAAGTTCGCGCTTTCCTGGCTCAGGGTCCTGCTTGATACCAAGGCCGATGCCCGCACCATTGCCGAGAAATTGACCGCATTGGGGCTCGAGATCGAGGGTGTGGAGGACACTTCGGCGGCGCTCGGAAGCTTCCGCGTGGCCCGCGTGCTCACGGCGGAAAAGCATCCGCAGGCGGACAAGCTTCAAGTCCTCTCGGTCGATCTGGGAGACGGCACGCCGCTGCAAGTCGTCTGCGGCGCACCCAATGCGCGCGCCGGCCTAGTCGGTGTGTTGGGCCTGCCCGGCGCAGTCGTCCCGGCGAACGGCATGGAACTGCGCAAGTCTGCCATTCGCGGCGTCGAATCCAATGGCATGATGTGCTCGACACGCGAGCTTGGCCTTGGCGAGGAGCACGACGGCATCATCGAACTGCCGGCCGATGCCCCGCTCGGCGTGACCTTTGCCGCTTATCTCGGCTCCGATCCGGTGTTCGATGTGGCGATCACGCCCAACCGTCCGGATTGCATGGGCGTCCACGGTATCGCGCGCGATCTCGCCGCAGCGGGCCTTGGCGTGCTCACTCCGATTGAGGCTGCAGCCGTTGCCGGCGGCTACCCCTGCCCGGTCGAGGTGCGCACCGACGATCCCGAAGGCTGCCCGGCATTCTATGGCCGGGTCATTCGCGGCGTGAAGAACGGCCCCAGCCCGCAGTGGCTGCAGGACCGCCTCAAGAGCGCGGGCCAGCGCCCGATTTCAGCCCTTGTCGACGTCACCAACTACGTCATGCTCGGCTATGGCCGCCCGGCGCATGCCTATGATCTGGCCAAGCTCTCCGGCGCGGTCTGCGCCCGCAAGGCGCGGGAAGGCGAGATCTGCCTCGCGCTCAACGGCAAGGAATACGCGCTCCAGCCGTGGATGACCGTGATCGCCGACGAGGCGGGCGTCCACGATATCGCCGGCATCATGGGCGGCGAGCATTCGGGCTGCACGGATGCGACCACCGACGTCCTGCTCGAAGTGGCCTATTTCACACCCGCCATTATCGCCCGCACGGGCCAGGCGCTCGCGCTCACCTCGGATGCGCGCGGCCGGTTTGAACGCGGGGTGGATCCGGCCTTCCTCGATACCGGCATGGACCTTCTCACCAGCCTGATCCTCGAGATCTGCGGCGGCGAGGCGAGCCACGTGATCCGGGCGGGCGAGCCGCCGCTGGCGCGCAAGACCATCGCTTATGATCCTGCGTTGGCAGGAAACCTTGGCGGCATTGATGTTGCCAACGGCGAACAGAAGCGCATCCTGGCCGCGCTCGGGTTCGAAATGGCCGAGGACTGGACCATTACGGTGCCGACCTGGCGTCCCGACGTGGACGGCCCGGCGGACATCGTCGAGGAAGTCATCCGCGTCCACGGGCTGGATGCCGTGCCCTCCACCCCGCTGCCGCGCGCCGATGGCGTCGCCAAGCCGACCGCGACCCCTGCGCAGATGCTCGAACGCCGCGTGCGCCGCGCTGCGGCGGCGCGCGGGCTGAACGAGGCGATCACCTGGTCGTTCCTGCCGCAGGCTGAGGCCGCGCACTTTGTCGATGGAAATAGTGACCTCTGGAGCCTCGCAAATCCGATCTCCGAAGACCTCAAGGTCATGCGCCCTTCGCTGCTTCCCGGGCTGCTGTCCGCCGCGCAGCGCAATCTGCATCGCGGCGCCCCGTCGGTCCGCCTGTTCGAGATCGGCCGCCGCTACTTGCGCGGTGAGGGCGGTGCAAGCGACGAGAAGCTGAGCCTTGCTGTGGTCCTTGTCGGAGACCGTGCGCCGCGCGGCTGGGCAACGGGCAAGGCACGAGGCTTCGATGCGTTCGATGCCAAGGCCGAAGCCATGGCGCTGCTGGCGGAAGCGGGAGCGCCAGTAGAAAACCTTCAAGTCATGGGCGAGGCTGGCAGCCAGTTCCATCCGGGCCAATCCGCCACCCTGCGCCTTGGGCCCAAGACGGTGCTGGCGCGTTTCGGCATGCTCCATCCCACGACGGCCAAGGCCTTCGATCTCACCGGCCCGGTCGCGGTGGTCGAGCTGTTCCTCGGGTCGATCCCTGCGAAAAAGGGTGCTGCCACTTTCGCGCGGCCCCACTTCGCGCCGCCGCCGCTGCAGGCGGTCACGCGCGATTTCGCGTTCCTCGTGCCCGCCTCGCTGCCCGCTGGTGATCTGCTGCGGAGCATTCGCGGTGCGGACAAGGCAAGCATTGTCGGCGCCCGGGTCTTCGATGATTTCCGGGGGACCGGTGTGCCGGATGGCCACAAGTCGCTGGCCGTCGAGGTTACGTTGCAGCCGGTCGAGAAGAGCTTCGACGAAGCCGCGCTCAAGGCGATCACCGAAAAGGTGGTGGCGGCCGGGACTAAGCTGGGCGCGGTGCTGCGGGGTTAGTACGAACCCTGCTCGTAAGGCGTTGTGTCGTCCATCGGGTCGCCATACTTGCGCGAGGTGTTCCACGATCCATCCTGATCGGGGAGGGCCTTGCCGCTGGTCTCGTCCCAGGCTGAAGACCGGTCGGCATCGGCGCGGCGCGAGGCTTTGGCGGCTTCGTCGAACTGTTTGTTCAGCTTGAACATGGTGGCAAACCTGGCCAGCATCATCTCGGGATAGACCCGGGTCACATCGAACGCGCGGTGCCGAAGGGTGGCATCGACATGTTCGGCCACGATGGCGCGGTAGAAGCGCACGATGCCGGGGTTGTCCTTCAGCCCCTTCGCGACCCGCTCCTTGAAGGCGCCC
>CANEVG010000211.1 GCA_947442095.1 Sphingomonadaceae bacterium | reverse complement strand
CTCGCGGTGGTCGAGGCAATGAAAATGGAAAACATCCTGCGCGCCGAGAAATCGGGCCGGGTCAAGGCGGTGAACGCGGCGCAGGGGGAAAGCCTTGCGGTGGATGCGATCATCCTCGAAATGGAGTAGAAGCCCAGCTGATGCCCAGCTTGAGTTTCCTGCATGGGCACCCGAGGCTAGGTTGACGTTTACGTAAGCGCGAATTATGCGCGCCACAATTGGACTGAGAAAGGCCTGAACCGATGAAAGCCCTGGTCTGCGTAAAGCGGGTGATCGACTACAACGTGAAGCCGCGTGTGAAAGCGGATGGCACGGGGGTCGACCTTGCCAACGTGAAAATGAGCATGAACCCGTTCGACGAGATCGCGGTCGAGGAAGCCATTCGCCTGAAGGAAAAGGGCGTGGTGACCGAGATCGTAGCCGTGTCGGTTGGTCCGCAGAAGGCGCAGGAAACGCTGCGCACCGCGCTCGCCATGGGCGCGGACCGCGCGATCCTCGTGCTGTGCGAAACCGAAGTCGAGCCGCTCGCGGTTGCCAAGATCGTCAAGGCGATTGCCGACGAGGAGCAGCCGGGCCTGATCATCACCGGCAAGCAGGCGATCGACGACGACGCCAACCAGGTCGGCCAGATGGTCGCCGCGCTGCTCGGCCGTCCGCAGGGCACTTTCGCCAACGAAATCGCCATCGAGGGTGACAGCGTGGTGGTGAAGCGCGAGATCGACGGCGGTCTGGAAACGGTGAAGCTAGCTCTGCCCGCGATCGTGACCGCAGACCTTCGCCTCAACGAACCGCGCTACGCCTCGCTGCCCAACATCATGAAGGCAAAGTCGAAGCCGCTCGCGAGTAAGACGCCCGAAGACTACGGCGTCGATGTGGCCCCGCGCCTCAAGACGCTCAAGGTCACCGAACCGCCAGTGCGCAGCGCGGGCATCAAGGTGCCTGACGTCGACACACTGGTTGCAAAGCTCAAGGAAATGGGAGTCGCCTGATGTCCAAGACACTCGTTTGGGTCGAACACGACAACGCCTCGGTTAAGGACGCCACCCTCGCCGTCGTGACCGCTGCACTCCAGATCGGTGAAGTCACCGCGCTGGTCGCTGGCTCGGGCTGCGATGCCGCTGCGGCTGCTGCCGCGCAGATCGCTGGCGTCAGCAAGGTCATCAAGGCCGATGACGCGGCTTATGCCAACGCGCTGGCCGAAAACGTCGCGCCGCTCGTCGCGGGGCTGATGGCTGATTACGACGTGTTCGTCGCGCCGGCCACAACCACCGGCAAGAACATTGCCCCGCGCGTCGCCGCGCTGCTCGATGTGATGCAGGTGTCCGACATTCTCTCTGTCGAAGGCCCCAAGACCTTCACCCGCCCGATCTATGCCGGCAACGCCATCGCCACGGTTGAATCGGGCGATGCCAAGTTGGTCGTGACCGTACGCGGCACCGCCTTCGGCAAGGCAGAAGCAACCGGCGGTTCGGCGGCAGTGGAAGCGGTAGGCGCGCATGCCGATTCGGGTATGTCGACCTTCATCGGTTCGGAAATCGCCAAGAGCGAGCGCCCGGAACTGACCTCGGCCAAGATCATTGTCTCGGGCGGCCGCGCGCTGAAGGATGCAGATACGTTCCAGAGCGTGATCACCCCGTTGGCCGACAAGCTCGGCGCAGGCATTGGTGCAAGCCGCGCGGCAGTGGACGCGGGCTATGTGCCCAATGACTACCAGGTCGGCCAGACCGGCAAGATCGTGGCGCCACAAGTCTACATCGCGGTCGGCATCTCGGGCGCGATCCAGCACCTTGCCGGGATGAAGGATTCGAAGACCATCATCGCCATCAACAAGGACGAAGACGCTCCGATCTTCCAGGTCGCGGATATCGGCCTTGTCGGCGATCTGTTCACGCTGGTGCCGGAGCTGACTGGCAAGCTTTGAGGTGGCGGTTTGCTGAATTCAGGAAGGCCTCGCTTCGGCGGGGCCTTTTTTGTTGGCACTACCCCTCCACCACCCTTCGGGCGGTCCACCTCCCCCTTTCAGGGGAGGTTCTCAAGGAGCCAAACTCAAACACTGGCTGAATTCGTCCGCAACGTAGTCGGCGAAGGCCTCGCAGTCCTCAAGCCCATACTTTCGGTACAACGCCGCCGCAGGCGCAAAGGCCTCGGTCCGCCCCGTCTCCAGGCTCATGCGCGGACACCCCCGCGCCCTCGCCACCCCGAGCAGATGCACCAGCATCGCTTCGCCCACACCCTTCCCGCGCCATTCTGGGGCCGCGCGCATCGACTTGAGTTCGCCGTGGGCGGAATCGAGGTGCTTGACTGCGCCCATGGCGGCGAGCGCGCCGTGCACGCGTGCGGTGTAGAACGTCACGCCGGGCTGGCGCAGCTGGTCCAAGGGCCGGGCATGGACTTTGCAGGGGGCTTTCGGCGTGCATGCTGCCAAGGTGCAGCGCGAGCAGTGCCTGCACATCTGCGCCGGAAAGATCGTCTTCGGTGATGGCGAGGCCTTCGATCATTTCCCTCTCGCGGGCCCTCTCCCCGAAAGAGGAGAGGGCTTTATGGGTTGGCATTTAGACTGCACTGTAGATCCGCCTCGCCATGATCGAGACAACGCATACCAGCCGCTGGGCCATGAAGCTCGGCTGGTTCGATGCCGGGCTGAAATATGGCACTGTGGGTGCAGTCGCAGTGGACGCGGACGGCCATGTCGCGGCGGCGACGTCGACCGGCGGGCTGACCGGCAAGCGCTGGGGCCGCATCGGCGATTCGCCGCTGATCGGCGCGGGGACTTACGCCGATAACCGCGCCGCGGCGGTGAGCTGCACCGGCTCGGGCGAGCAGTTCATGCAGGTGGGCGCGGCGCATGAAATCTGCGCGCGCATCCGCATGGCCGGAGAAGCCGCGCAAACCGCGACCGAGGCCATATTGGCCGAGATCGGCGCGATGGACGGGGTCGGCGGGATCATTTTCGCGACCCCTGCAGGCGAGACCGGATTTGCCTTCACCACGCTCGGCCTGTTTCGCGGGCGGGCGGACTCAGGCGGTCTGCGCGAAGTGGCAATCTTTCGCGAAGACTGACCTTCAGGCGGCGTATTTGTCCACCTTGCGGCGGCCGAGGCGCATGCCTTGTTCGAGATTGCCGCGCAATTGAAGGTAATAGGCTTCGAGGAAAGCGCGCTCGGCGTTGTAGGGATAAGCGCGGCCGATCTTGCGGCTGATCGCATCGGCCACATCGTTCAGCGCTGCCTCGCGCCCTTCGCGCAGCACGCGCTCCAGCGTCTGCAGCTCGAACTCGCCATAGACCGCGAGCTCTGTTGGGGTGAACTGGAAGGCATGGTCGCTCGCGCTGGCCGGGGCATCGACCGATAGCGCCTGACCCAGCCTGCGGCGCGGCGCTTCGACCACCCAGGTGCCTGCGATGACATCACCGCAGCGCAGCGCGTCGCGGTTGAAGAACGGGAACAACACGAAAATCGCGAACCACAGCGCGCCCGCCCAGCCCGCCAGTTCGGTGTCGCTGCCCGCTGAGATCGCGCCCCCGATGAACACTGCGGGCATGAACAGCTCGATGTCGCGCATGATGTTGCGGGCAATCACGGCTTCGGTGGTGAGGCGTTCAGTGCCGCGCGCCGCGATACGGATTCCCGCGACGCGCTTGCCCGGCGTCGCTCCGCGCGGGCCAAGCTCAAAGAGCAGGAACCACGCATTGCGGAACAGGAACATCGCGATGATCCAGATGACCACCAGCGCCTGCAGCGCGCGCGATTTGGGCGTATTGAGCTCCAGATCGTGAAACGCGATGCCAAGACCGCCCGCGAGCCAGATGAGCGTGAAGGTGGTGACGCTCATCGCAATGCCGACCAAGGCGAGATCGATCAGCAGCGCCGCCGCCCGCGCGCCGCGCGTGGCGAGCAGGAACGGCAGCGCTGCGCCTTCGGGCGTGATCACGGTGCGAATGCGGTTGGCGGGGGCGCGGCGGGCCATCAGGGCTTGCCTTTATTCGCGCTTCTGCCGCGCCAGACGAAGAAGTAGCCGGTCCACAGCACCAGCATGAAACCGCCGATGATCATCCGGCCCGCGGTGTTGTCGATCAATTGCCGCGCAAAGCCTTCCAGCAGGCCGGCTACGATCAGCATGAGCACGACGCCGACCATGACCTGCGCCGTGCGCCGACCCGCCGCGGCTGCGGCATCGAGTACCGCTGCCTCCCCGGGAAAGGCCATCGCGCGGCCGATATGGATGCCCGAGGCCCCCGCCAGCAGGATCGCGAACAGCTCGGTCGTGCCATGGACCGAAAGCCAGCCGACCAGTTCAAGCGTGAGGCCCTGCCCGTGATAGAGCCACAGCAGCGCGCCCAGCAGCGCGGTGTTCTGGATCAGCAGCATCGCCGAGGGCAGGCCGAACGCAAAGCCGAGCGCGAAGGCGAGGATCGAGACTTGCGCGTTGTTGGAGAACAGGGCGGCAGCGAAAACGCCCAGCCCCGGTTCATTCTGCTGGCCGAACAATGTGCCCATCAGCTCCGCACGGCTCGCCCCCGGCACGCGCTCGTCGCCCATGCCTGCGGGCATCAGCGCGTAGTACCAATCGGGATCGCTTGCCACGAGCAGCCAGCCGACCACCGTGCCGATGACCATCAAGGCCAGCGCAATCAGGATGTCGGAGCCGAGCGCACGGACCGATGCGCTCCACCCTCCGCCGAAAAAGCGGCGCAGCCAGTCCCCCAGCCCGGCGCGCGGGCCATAAACGATGAACCACGCACGCTGGGTCAGCACTTCAAGCCAGAGCAAGGTCTCGCGGTCGAGCGAGGTTTCGCGCGCGACGGCAAGGCTGGAGACGGCAGTGCGATAGAGCGCGGGGAGCGCGAGCAGGTCCTCGTCCGGCACCGAACGCAGCCGCCCGCGCTCGATCCGCGCGACGATCGCTTCCAGCCGCTTCCATTCCCCCTCGCGCTCCAGCCGGAACCGGTCGGAGCGCAGCGCGGCATCTTCGGCGGCAGCCATATCCGCCTTGGCGGCGGGGCTGAACCAGCTGCCGAGGCGGTCTTTGAGGTTTCGGCCAATGAGATTGGGAGAAGCGTCGCTCATCCGAGGCTCCCTTCGCGCTTCACCGCGAGATAGGCATCGAGCAGTCGGTTGCCGATCTGCTCATGCGGTGCCTCGACCACGCGGATCCCGGCGCGCCGTAGCCGCTGCAGCACGAGCGTGCGCTGGTGCTGCAGGGTTGTCGCGGTCACCGCCATCGCGGCATCCTGCGCGGTCACCACGGGCGCGGCAACGAAATCGGCCAGTTCGGCATCGGCCATGACAACGAAGATCACGCGGTGGCGCTCGACCAGCCGGCGCATCGATTCGATCATGAGTTCGGCGCTGGTTGGATCGGTGAATTCGGAAAACACCACCACGAGCGAGCGCCGCCGCAGCCGCGCTGCCAGCGTGGAGAGCGCGAGCGTAAAATTGGGTTGCTCGGCGCTGTAATCGAGCGCGGCGGCGGCATCTTGCAGACGGCGGAAATCGCGCGGCGCGGTGACGAAGGGGCTCAGCACCTGCGGCCTTGCGGCAAAGCCGTAGATCGCCACGCGGTCCTGCGCCCCCAGCGCGATCCATGCGGTGGTTAGCGCAGCGGTGACGGCGCGGTCGATGCGCGGCAGGCCGGCGATCGGCTCGCACATCGTCTGCCCGCAATCGAACGCAAACACGATCTGGTTGTTGCGCTCGGTCTCATACTCTTTGGCGTAGAGCCGGGCGTGCCGCGCGGAGCTTTTCCAGTCGATGCGCCGCCGGTCCATGCCGGGCTCGTATTCGGCGAGCGCCTCAAAATCTGTGCCCTCGCCCCGGATGCGGCGCGCGACCAAGCCGAACTGGGCATCGCGCAGGAACACCTGCAGCGCCGGGCTGCGCGCGGGGGCAAGATTGGGCCGAATGCGGATCGCGGCTTCAAGCGGGCGCATGACCTGACGGCAGGCGAGGCCGAGCGGCCCCTGCCAGCGCAGCCACACGGCCTCGACCGGTGCGGTGCCGCGCCGGATCGGCAGGGCGTCAAGCCTCCCGCTCCACGCGCCCGCATCGCGGGACAGCGCCGCTGCGAGCCGTCCGCCCGGCGCAATCCGGGGATCGAGCGCGAGCGCGGCCCAGGGCGCGGCACTCGCGGCATCGCCTTGGAAATCGGCGAGGACAGTCAGGTGCAGCGGCTCGCCCACTTCGCCGTCTGCCGGTGCGATCACGCGCACATCGGCAAGCGAGGCGGCAAGCAGCGCATCGAGCAGCACCATAACCAGCAGCGCCGCGCCGAGAGCAGGCGCTGCGATCCACGCCGCAGGCGCAGCGGCGGCAACCACCAGCGCCAGCGGCGCGGCCAGCGCGAGCAGCATGGCCGCCCGCGCCGAAGGGTAGAACACCG
>CANEVG010000210.1 GCA_947442095.1 Sphingomonadaceae bacterium | reverse complement strand
TCCGGCGCTGCGCGTGGGCGTGATCACCGGCACCGGGCGGTTCTTCTCGGCGGGCTGGGATCTGGGCGCGGCGAACGACGGCGAGGCAGTTGATGCTGACCATGGCCCGGGCGGATTTGCAGGCCTCACCGAATACTTCAGCCTGACCAAGCCGGTGATCGCAGCGGTTAACGGCCTTGCGGTGGGCGGCGGGTTCGAACTCGCGCTGGCGGCCGATCTGATCGTCGCCAGCACCGCAGCGCGCTTCTGGTTGCCCGAGGCGCAGCTCGGCATGCTGCCCGATTCTGGCGGTTTGCTGCGGCTGCCGAAAGCCATCCCCGCAAGGCTGGCACGCGAGATGATACTGACCGGGCGGCGGATGGAGGCCAATGAGGCACTGGCTCTGAACCTCGTCAACCGGGTTGTGGAGCCCGAAGCCTTGCTGGATACGGCCCGCGAGCTGGCTGAAACGATCACCCGCTCCGCCCCGCTGGCGATCACCGCCGCGCGCGATATCTTGCGCAGGACCGAGGGGCTGGAGGTTGAGCAGGGCTACAAACTGATGCGCAGCGGCGCGATCCCCTCGTATCGCACCATGCTCGATTCCGACGACGCCCTCGAAGGCCCGCGTGCCTTTGCCGAGGGCCGCGCGCCGCAGTGGCAGGGTCGTTAGGCAGCTGACCCCAGAATCAGGGTAGCCTGACTTGAAAGCGTGCCGCCATTCCCATGCGCCAGTGCAAGGTTGACGCCCTCGATTTGCGACGCCGCCTCTCCGCGCACCTGGCGCACCGCCTCGGTGATCGCCAGCAGGCCGTACATCCCTGGATGCGCGCAGGACAGGCCGCCGCCGTTGGTGTTGACCGGCAGCACCCCGCCCGGCCCGATTGCGCCGCCCGAAACGAAGTTCCCGCCCTCACCCTTAGGGCAGAAACCAAGGTCTTCGAGAAACAGGATCGTGTTGATCGTGAAGGCATCATAGAGCGATACGACATCGATCTCCTGCGGCGTCACGCCGGCCATGGCATAAGCACGGCGGCCGGATTCGGCAGCGGCGGTCGTGGTCAGATCGGGCATGCTGGTAATATCGTTGTGGGTGGTCGCCGCCGCGCCGCCCAGCACATAGACCGGCGGGCGCTTCAGATCGCGCGCACGGTCTGCCCGCGTCATCACGATGGCCGCCGCGCCATCCGTGACGAGGCAGCAATCCTTGGCGGATAGCGGTGTGCTGATCATCCGCGCCCCCAGGCAATCCTCGATCGTCAGCGGCCCTTTGGCGAAAGCCTCAGGGTTCTGGTTCGCCCAGCCGCGCGCTGCAACCGCGACTTCAGCGAGATGCTCGCGCGTGGTGCCATACTGGTGCATGTGCCGCGCGGCAGCGAGCGCATAGCTGCTGACCGGAAACAGCGGCTTGTAGGGCGCTTCCCAGCTCGAACTGCGCGCCGCTGAAACGAGCTTGCCGCCAGCGCCCGTGCGCTGGTTCGAGCCGTGCGCGATCAGCGCGACATCGATCATCCCGGCGTCGAGCATGGCAGCGGCGGTGATCACGTGGCTGATGAACGCCGATCCGCCGGTGCGGTTGTTGTCGGTGAAGCGCGGGTTCAGGCCCAGCACTTGCGCGAAGGTCAGACCAGCGAGGAAATCGTCGGGGGTGCAGATAAACAAGGCGTCAACTTCGCCCAGCGGGACACCGGCATCGTCCAGCGCAATCTGCGAGGCTTTCGCCGCAAGCTCGATCGAACTCCACCCTGGCATTTCGCCAAGCCCGAAGGTGGATGCGCCGACAATCGCGGTTTTCGCCCGTGGAAACTGCTCGGTCATCCTCAACTCCTGCTGGCACTTGCTCTGCCTGTGCCAGCGGCTTAGCGAAGCTGGCGACAGGAGCAATATCGATGACGGCAGCAGACCCCAAAAACCCGATGAGTATGGCTGGACGCCGGATTCTCGTGACCGGTGCGAACCAGGGTATTGGCCGCGCGGTGGCCGATCTGGCGATTGCGCTTGGCGCGCGGGTTGCGGCGGTGGACCGTGATATTGCGGGGTTGACCGCAACGGACCAGCTCATCCCCATCGCCTGCGACGTGAGCAAGGCGGGAGACGTCGAGGCGGCGGTAGCGACGGCTGTGGAGGCGCTGGGCGGGATCGACGGGCTGGTCAACAACGCCGGCATTTCGCGGCCCGCAATGGCCGACCGCATGCCGCTGGAGGCGTGGCAAGCGGTGATTGATGTGAACCTGACTGGCAGCTTCCTGATGCTGCAGGCTGTCGGCACGCACATGGTGGCAGCTGCCAAGGAAGGCATCGTGGCCGAGCGCGCCATTGTCAACATTGCCTCTGATGCCGGTCGTCGCGGCACAGTCGGCCAGATCAACTACGGCGCGGCCAAGGCCGGCACGATCGGCCTCACCATGAGCGCCGCGCGCGAATGGGCGCGTTTCGGCATCCGGGTGAACGCGATCAGCTTCGGCATTGTCGAAACCCCGATGACCGAGACGATCCGGCAGGACCGGTTCCGCGATACCTATCTGCAGCAGATCCCGCTCGGCCGCTTCGCGGCGCCGGACGAAGTGGTGAAGCCGGTGCTGTTCCTGCTCTCGGACGCGGCAAGCTATGTCACGGGGCAGACCTTGTCAGTCAATGGCGGCTATGTGATTAGCGCCTGAAGCAAAAAAGGCGGGAGAATACGATGTCGCAGCAGACCGGACCCGAAGCCGCGTGGCGGCAAGGCCTCGCCGAGGGGCGCTTCCTCTTGCAGCGCTCGCCTGCAGATGGCCGCCATTTCTACCCGCCGCGGGTAATCGCCCCCACACCGGGTGGTGATGCGCTGGAATGGGTCGAGGCCTCGGGCAAGGGCACGGTCTATTCGGTGACCACGATCAGCCCTAAGCCGCCCGCCGAGCCCTATAGCGTGGTGCTGGTGGACCTTGCCGAGGGACCGCGCATGATGAGCCGGATCGAAGGCCTTCCCGCTGCCGAAGTGGCCATTGGCATGGCCGTGCAGGCGCAGATCGACCGCCAAGAGGATGGCGAGCCGATCCTGCTGTTCGTGCCAGCTTAACCCTTCAGCACGCCCGCGCTTTCCAGCCCAGCAATCTCGTCCGCAGAGAAACCGGCTTCCTCCAGCACCCCGCGATTGTCAGCCCCCAACTCCGGCCCGATATCGCCGATCTTGCCGGGGGTCCCTGAAAACCGCGTCGGAATGCCCGGCATGCGCACGGGGCCGAGCGCGCTGTCGGCGCGGTGCCAGAAGCCGGTGGCGGCGAGGTGCGCGTCCTCCAGCAGATCGCTGGTCGACAGGATCGGCATCGCCGGGATCTCGGCAGTGCGGAAGGCCTCCATCCATTCCTCGGTGGTGCGTGTGGCGATCACATCGCCCAGCTTGCCCAGCACGGTCTGGATATTCTCTGTCCGGCTGGTCATCGTCGCGAACATCGGATCGCGCGACCATTCCGGATTGCCGATCAGCGCAAAGAAGCTGCGCCACTGCTTGTCGTTGTAGATCATCAGTCCGATGTGGCCGTCGCGGGTGCGATAGGGCCGCCGGTCCGGCGCGGTAACACGCGGGTATTCGGGCGGGCCACTCGGTGGTTCGGTGACCGCGCCGCACAGATGCTCGGCCATGACGAAGGCAGCCATAGTCTCGAACATCGGCACTTCGATTTCCTGGCCCTGCCCCTGACCTGGCCCAGTGCGTTCGCGCGCAAAGAGCGCGGCCATGACGGCATAAGCCCCGGTCAACCCAGCGACCTTGTCGGCCACAGCGCTCGCGACATAACCCGGCTCGCCCCCGGTCAGCCGGCCCTGCAGCGATGCAAGGCCCGAAGCCCCCTGCACGATGTCGTCATAGGCCGGGTAATCCGAATAGGGCCCGCCGCGCCCGAAGCCATAGAGATTGGCGTAAATGATCTTGTCGTTGGCGGCCTTGAGCGCCGGATAGTCCAGTCCCAGCCGCTGGATCGCCGCACCGCGCATCGAATGGATGAACACGTCGGCCGTCTCGGCCAGCCGCAGCACGACGGCGCGACCGGCGTCGGATTTCAGATCAATTGCCATGCTGCGCTTGCCGCGATTGACATTGACAAACATCGCGCCCTGCCCGGGCCCCAGTACCGGCGGCAATCGGCGCGTCGTATCGCCTTCCGGGCTTTCGATCTTGATCACGTCCGCACCCAGATCGGCAAAGATCTGCGTGGCATAAGGCCCCATCAGCACGCTGGTAAGGTCCAGCACCTTGACACCGGCGAGTGGGCCGCTTGCTTGACCGCTCATGGCCGTTCCTTCAACTGATTTGGTGAGAAGCCTCAGGCTGCGGGCTTGAGAGCGGTGATCTGGCGTTCGAGATCGCGCAGGATCGGCTCGACCATCGCATCATCGATGCCGTGCGTCAGCCGGTTGATTGCCATGCCTTCCAGCACGTTCTGCGAAAGCGCCAGCGCCAGATCGAAGCGCTCGCGCTCGTTCTGCCATTCGGGGAACAGCTCGATCGCCTGGCTATACCAGCGATTGCGGAAATCGACCTGCACCGGGACCAGTATGCTGGCAAGATCAGGATCGGTGCGGGCCGCCAGCGCCAGTTCGTGAAAGGCGATGAAGGTCTTGCTCGAGACCTGCTTCCAGTAGGCCCGCACCAGCGTGCCAACCTCGTGGACGGTCGATTCAGCGCTGCGCCGGAACGCCTGAAGGCGCTTTTCATGCAGTTCGGCAATCGCGGCCTGCATCAACGCGCCGCCGTTGTCGAAATGATGCAGCATCGCCCCGCGCGACATGCCGGCCTCTTCCGCCACTCGGGGGGTGGTGGTGCGCGAATAGCCATATTTGACGATGCAGCGGATCGTCGCCTCGATCAGCCGCGCACGCGTGGCCGCGCTCTTCTGTGCCTGAAGGGTAGGGGCCGCAGCGCCCGAAGGCTTTGTGGATACTGCTATGCTGAGCGCCATGCGGGACGGAGCCTCATTTCCAAGGAGAAAGATTGCATAAAAGACAATCATGATTGTTTTTGCTTTGACAGGCAACCGATAGCAGCGCCTAATTCGCGAATAAGTTTATGGAGGGAGTCGCGTGTTGGGAAGGGTTGCAGGAAAGGTTGCGCTGGTCACTGGCGGCGGATCGGGCCTTGGCAAGGCGGATTGCCTGATGCTGGCAGCGGAAGGCGCGATGGTCGTCGTTAGCGATATCAATCTTGCGGCCGCGCAGGCGGTGGCGGCCGAGATCGGCGAGAACGCCATTGCGCTGAAGCACGACGTCTCTTCCGAAAGCGATTGGCAGGCAGTGCTTGCAGAGGCTGAGGCGCGCTTCGGCGGCCTTAATGTGCTGGTCAACAACGCCGGGATCGTGGTGATCGCCGATCCTGAAGAGACCACGCTGGACCAGTTCCGCAAGGCCAATGCGGTTATGTCGGAAGGCGTGTTCCTGGGCTGCAAATATGCGATCCCGCTCATGGCGCGTTCGGGCGGCGGATCGATCATCAACATGTCGTCGACCGCCAGCCACCTCGGCTATCCGGTGTTCTTCGCCTATTCGGCAGCCAAGGGCGCGGTGCGCGCAATGACCAAGTCGATCGCGATCCACTGTCAGGCCAAAGGCTACGCCATTCGCTGCAATTCGGTGCACCCCGCCTCAATCGAAACCCCGATGATCCAATTCGCCGAGGGCCGGGCCGGCTCCGAAGCCGCCATTCCCGAAGGCGTTCTGCCCGCAGGCTCGGCGGGGGCGCCCAAGGATGTCGCCTCGCTGGTGCTCTATCTCGCCTCGGACGAATCGCGTTTCGTGAACGGCACAGAGATTCTGATCGACAACGCGCTCATCATCAGCCCGTAAGTCTGCCACAAAAAAGACACGAGTGATTGTTTTATTGCGGACGCCGAAGATTTGGTTCAGGGATCGCGCACACGCCCGGGGCGCAAATCACCCCGCGCACAGGAGATCAGCATGGACCTTGGTTTGACCGGTAAGAAGGCGATCATCGTCGGCGCGGCGCGCGGCATCGGCATGGCGACAGCGGAAATCCTCGCGCGAGAGGGCTGCGATCTGGCCATCACTGCGCGCTCGGAAGACGGCGTGAAGGACGCGGTTGCGAACTTGCGCAAGTATGGCACCAGGGTCATCGGCTCTGCGGTCAACGTGAAGAAGGCCGATGACTACAAGGCTTGGCTGGCAGAGACGATCGAAGAGATGGGCGGGTGCGACATCCTGATTCCGATCACGTCAGCAGGAAGCGGTGTCGGCAGCGAGAAATACTGGCACAACGCCTTCGAGGTCGACGTACTCGGGCCCGTTCGCGCGGTGGAGGCAGTGCTGCCCGGCATGACCGAGCGTAAGACCGGATCGATCGTGCTGATCGCCACGACCTCTGCCGGAGAAGCAATGGGCGGCCCGCAGGCCTACAATGCAATGAAGGCCTCACTCGTGACCTGGGGCAAG
>CANEVG010000209.1 GCA_947442095.1 Sphingomonadaceae bacterium | reverse complement strand
GGATCGAGCAGCTTCAAGGTTTCCCCGGCACGCGCGATGGCGGCGGCGGAAATCTCGTTGGCATGGGCAAACCCGGTCATCTCACCCGAAACCCCGCGCAGGCCGAACCCGGCATCGCGCGAATAGTCGGCGGTCTTCAGCCGGCCATCATCGAAGCCGAAGCTCTCGCTGGCAATGAATTGCAGATAGAGCTCGCCATCATCACACGCGCCAAGCGCATTGGCGGTGAGCCGCTGGGCCTCTTCAGGCGTAAGCAGGCCGGGGCGATATAGCAGCGAGCGAGGATCGGAGGTCTGGGTCATACCGAAGGATATAGGCAGCGCATTCGCCCAGCGCTACTGCCATGTCAGGCAAACCTTACCCCTGATCGGCAGGACCGCCTTTGAGCACGAAGCGCCGGTCACAATAGCCGCATTCGGCCCAGCCGCGCTCATCGATCTCCATCCACACGCGCGGGTGGCCCAGCGCGGCCCCGCCGCGAATATCAGCCGCGCCATCGCAGCGCACGCGCGTGGATGTGGTCAGGACCGTTTCGGGAGCGGCGATTTTGGGCGTGCTGTTCATGGCCTTGCGCGCTAGCAAACCCGCGCTGCGCCGACAAGCTGGGCGATTGTGGGCAGGCGGATTGCGCCCCTTTACCTTGTCGTCCCCAGCGGGCAGGAGGGCTCCATGCCAGAAACCCCTGCAATCCACATCCGCGATCTCGTCAAGCGCTACGCCCCTGCCGGCAAGAAATCGGGCGAGGGCAAGCTGGCGCTGGGCGGCGTGAGCTTCGATGTGCCGCAAGGGCAGATCTTCGGCTTGCTCGGCCCCAATGGTGCGGGCAAATCGACCATCATCAACACGCTGGCTGGCCTCGTGATGA
Organism: Sphingomonadaceae bacterium; assembly: GCA_947442095.1. Taxonomy (GTDB): domain Bacteria; phylum Pseudomonadota; class Alphaproteobacteria; order Sphingomonadales; family Sphingomonadaceae; genus Novosphingobium. The sequence continues at coordinate 5,541 of CANEVG010000209.1, read as the reverse complement.
AAACGTCCGGCTCGGTCGAGATCTGGGGTTTCGACATCGACCGCGAGCCGCGAAATGCGAAGGCCTCGATCGGCATCGTGCCGCAGGAGGTCGTGTTCGATCCGTTCTTCACGCCCATCGAAGTGCTGGATATCCAGGCTGGGCTCTACGGCGTGCCCAAGGCCGCGCGGCGCTCGCTCGAACTGCTGCAGTCGGTCCATCTGGCCGACAAGGCCAATGCCTATGCCCGCTCGCTTTCGGGCGGGATGAAGCGCCGCCTGCTGATTGCCAAGGCTATGGTTCACACACCGCCGATCCTCGTGCTCGACGAGCCGACAGCAGGTGTCGACGTGGAGCTGAGGCGCCTGCTGTGGGAGCTCGTCGCCGATCTCAACAGCCAGGGCGTTACCATCGTGCTGACCACCCATTATCTCGAGGAAGCCGAACAGCTGTGCGACCGGATCGCCATCATCAATCATGGCAAGCTGATCACCAACCAGCCCACGCGCGAACTGGTGGGAATGATGCGCGAGAAAATCGTTGTGCTGACGCTTGATCGGCCCATTGATGCCGCACCGCAGCATCCCGCCTTCGAGAAAAGCGTCGTTGCCGGGGAGCGGGAGCTCCGCGTGACCTACAGCAAGGACCGCATCAACGCGGGCGAAGTGCTCGCGCTGGTCCAGTCGCTGGGCTACGGCATCGTCGACGTCTCAACCGATGAAGCCGATCTGGAAGACGTGTTCGTCAAACTCACCAGCGCGCCGGCAAGCACCGCGGCCAGCGTCAATGCCTGAACACAGCGCGCGCTAACCCCCTGGCCTTTCAATCGTCCGTTGTCGGAACCGGTTTGGTCAAGCGCTTCCATTAGCCCCTGCCCGATTTGCGCACCATGCAGCCGCAACCCCGGCACGGGCCAAAGTGGAACGCACCACCCCAGCGCACGCCCGCGGGCTTCGGTCGGTGTTGATCAAACAGGCAAAACAACCTGCGCCAGAACATGATTTTGTCTCGGTAAATGTAACATTAGGACTGACCGGCGCCATGTTGCAGGTGCGTTGGGAAACCCCCAATTCGGAGTGATCGGAAGCAACTTGACTTTTGGTCTGGTCGCTTGGCGCTTTCCAAACGCCGTTGAGACAGGCAAGAGGCTGCTTGTGAGCACAAGACTTCCCCGCGTGTGCGCCTTAGCTAGGCCCGCCGCATCGCCTGAACTGCCATGACCGGCACGTCGTCTCGGGACACCCATTCCGACATGTCGTCACCCGATGCCCGCCCCGATGTCCTCATCGTGGGCTCGGGAGCCGCGGGGCTGACTGCCGCGCTGGTGCTGGCTGAACGCTGCAAGGTGCTCGTGCTCGCCAAGGGTGGGCTGGATGGCGGCTCGACCGCGTGGGCTCAGGGCGGGATCGCCGCCGTGCTCGATCAGGGCGACACCTTCGATGATCACGTGCGCGATACGATGGTGGCCGGCGCGGGCCTTAACCGGCGTGAAACGGTCGAGTTCGTGGTCGAAAACGCCCCCGAGGCAATCCGCCGGCTCGAACAGATCGGCGTGCCCTTCAATGCCGAGGCTGGCACCCTGCACCTGACGCGTGAAGGCGGCCATTCGCATCGCCGCATCGTCCACGTCGACGATGCAACCGGCTGGGCCGTGCAGCAGGCGCTGATCACCGCGGCCAAAGCCCATCCCAACATCACCCTGCGTCCTGACATGGTCGCCGTAGATCTCGTGACCGACCGGCACCGGGTCGAGGACACCACAGGCGAAGGGGGCAATCGCCGTGTCTGGGGTGCCTATGCGCTCGATACCAACACGGGGCGCGTGGAATGCTTTGCCGCGCGCGCCACGATCCTTGCCACTGGCGGCGCGGGCCGCACCTATCTGTTCAGCACCGCCCCGCGCGGCGCGACCGGCGACGGCATCGCCATGGCCTGGCGCGCGGGCTGCCGGGTGTCCAACATGGAATTCATGCAGTTCCACCCGACCTGCCTCTACAATCTGGAGGTCAAGAACTTCCTGATCACCGAGGCCGTGCGCGGCGAAGGCGGCCACCTGAAACTGCCCCTCGGCGTTCCGGGCGGCGGCGAGCGCTTCATGCCGCGCTTCGATCCGCGCGAAGAGCTGGCCCCGCGCGATATCGTCGCCCGCGCAATCGACCACGAGATCAAGCGCCTCGGGCTCGATTACGTTCACCTCGATATCAGCCACAAGGACCCGGAGTTCGTCCGCGGCCACTTCCCCAATATCTACGAGCGCCTCATGGGACTGGGCATCGACATGACGCGCGAGCCGATCCCCGTCGTACCCGCGCAGCATTACACCTGCGGCGGCGTACTGATTGACCTTGCCGGCCGCACCGATCTCGATGGGCTTTATGCTGTCGGCGAATGCTCGGAGAGCGGGCTCCACGGCGCCAATCGCCTCGCCTCGAACAGCCTGCTCGAATGCTTCGTGTTCGGCGATGCAGCCGCCAACGACATCCTCGAACGCTGGGACAGCTTCGCGCACCCGCCGCAGCTGCGCCCATGGGATGAAAGCCGCGTCTCGGATTCCGACGAGGAAGTCGTGATCAAGCAGAACTGGACCGAGCTGCGCCGCTTCATGTGGAACTATGTCGGCATCGTGCGCACCAACAAGCGCCTCGAACGCGCCGCCCACCGCATCAAGCTGCTCAAGAGTGAGGTCAACGACTACTACGGCAACTTCCGCGTTACCGCCGACCTCATCGAACTGCGCAACTTGCTGCAGACCGCCGAACTCATCGTGAAAAGCGCCCGCGCCCGCCGCGAAAGCCGCGGCCTGCACTACAACGAAGACTACCCCCAAACCCAGCCCGCCGCGCGCGATACGATCCTCGTGCCAGGCTGAGCCCCCTTTGCTTGCTCCTCCCCCGCTTGGGGGAGGCTGAGTGGGGGTGACCAGCACCTCAAGCGGGCGCTCTATAGTCCCCCGGCAGGCACCCGAAAAGCCTCTGGCGGGCAAGGGCGATGGACCTTACCCGCCAGAGGCGCCGAAAATGCCCGCCGCTACAAATTCCGCCCGATAAAGATCAGCACCATCGCGCCGATGACGGAGGCGAGGCATCCGGCCCGGTTGATCCCGGCGCTGCGGTCACCGCTGCCCCAGCTTGTTGCCAGCCCGGCGACCAGCGAACCCGCAATGCCGAGCAGGATCGTGCGGCCCAGCCCCATCTCGACCCCACCGGGATAGAGGAAGCGCGCGGCGAGCCCCACGATGAGACCGCTGAGCACGATCGAGATCAGGTTGAACACGCTATTCCTCCATTCACGCCATATGCGATGGCTCGGCACCGGCCTATTGGCCGGTGGATAATCTCGCTCATAATCCACTTGAGGCTCTGGACAGCGATATTGTCCACAACAACTGCTCCGACCCGTAAATTTATTCGACGAACATCATTTTCGGGCTTGAACTGACGCTTTCACCGCGCGTCGCTGCACTGCAGCACGCCTGTCGTCACGACGAAACGAATCGTATGTGCGACGAAGCGAATCGGTAACGCAGCGTTTACCCTCTTGTGTCTAATTCCGGTTGAGGCACTATGGGTAGTGGTCGGGTCCAGGGGGAACCTCTAAACCTAGTTTCGGGTAGCGGCGGTCACTTGGCTCGCTGCGATGTCGGCTGCCCAGCTGCCGCATCCTGTTACAGGCCGCGAAGACAAAGCCTGCTAGGGTATGCGGGGGATTTTCATTCTCCTTTTGTTCCGCAAAGGGTATGATCGCTTAAGTGCTTCGATTCGCCTTTGGCGGACCGAGCGAGCCAAGCGAACGAAGCAGCAGGAGACCTCGGCCAAGGCCCCCAAAGCCAAGGCCCGTTGGTCTCATTGTATGAATCATTCCGGCGCATGGCCGCCGGCGAAGTGAACAGGGGTTATAGCGTGGATTTCAGGACTGGGGACGCCGCCGTGGAGCTAGACGATGCAGGTCGGAGCGAACTGGGTCTCGGGGACAATACGGTCCAAGCCGCAGCAGCGGCTCGGACAAACGAGAAGGCCATCAGCATGAACGCGGACGACAAGGGAAGTGAAGCGCTGGTTGCTGCGATGACCGCAGGCGCCGCTGGTGCGTTGGCGGCTGCCGCCAAGGTGCCCTCGGATTCCAAGACGATCAACACGCGCCGCTTCGTCATCGCCACCGATGTGTCGCGCGACGGCCTGCTAACCGCGTTCGGCAAGGAAACACTCGACGACCGCTATCTGCTGCCGGGCGAAACCTATCAGGATCTCTTCGCGCGCGTGGCCGATGCCTATGCCGACGATCAGGACCACGCCCAGCGCCTTTACGACTACATCTCGAAGCTGTGGTTTATGCCCGCCACCCCGGTGCTCTCGAACGGCGGCACCGGGCGCGGCCTGCCGATCTCGTGCTACCTCAACTCGGTGGACGACAGCCTCGAAGGCATCGTCGGCACCTGGAATGAAAACGTATGGCTCGCAAGCCGGGGCGGCGGCATCGGCACTTATTGGGGCAAGGTGCGCGGCATCGGCGAGTCTGTCGGCCTCAACGGGAAGACCAGCGGCATAATCCCCTTCGTGCGCGTGATGGACAGCCTGACCCTCGCGATCAGCCAGGGCTCGCTGCGGCGCGGCTCGGCGGCTTGCTATCTCGATGTGTCGCACCCGGAGATCGAGGAGTTCCTCGAAATCCGCAAGCCGTCGGGCGATTTCAACCGCAAGGCGCTCAACCTGCACCACGGCGTGCTGCTCACCGATGCGTTCATGGAAGCGGTGCGCGATGGCACCGAGTTCCACTTGCGCAGCCCCAAGGACGGCTCGGTCCGCGCCACGGTCGATGCGCGCTCGCTGTTCCAGAAGCTCGTTGAAACCCGCCTCGCCACGGGTGAGCCCTACATCGTGTTCAACGACACGGTGAACCGCACGATGCCCAAGCATCACCGCGATCTGGGCCTCAAGGTTTCGACCTCGAACCTCTGCTCGGAAATCACGCTGCCCACGGGCCGCGACCATCTCGGCAACGACCGCACCGCGGTGTGCTGCCTCTCCTCGCTCAATCTCGAAACCTGGGATGAGTGGCAGGGCGACCGCCTGTTCATCGAGGACGTGCTGCGCTTCCTCGACAACGTGCTGCAGGACTATATCGACCGCGCACCCGAAGAGATGGCCCGCGCCAAGTATTCCGCGATGCGTGAACGCTCGGTCGGCATGGGCGTGATGGGCTTCCATTCGTTCCTCCAGCTCAAGGGCATCGGCTTTGAAAGCGCGATGGCCAAGGCGTGGAACCTCAAGATGTTCCGCCACATCGCCGAGCGCGCGGACGAGGCCTCGCTGCTCCTAGCGCAGGAACGCGGACCCTGCCCCGATGCGGCGGATATGGGCGTGATGCAGCGCTTCTCCTGCAAAATGGCGATCGCGCCCACTGCATCGATCTCGATCATCTGCGGCGGCACCTCTGCCTGCATCGAGCCGATCCCGGCGAACATCTACACCCACAAGACGCTCTCGGGCAGCTTCGTGGTGAAGAACCCCTACCTCGAAAAGCTTCTGCAATCGAAATCGAAGGATTCTACCAATGTGTGGAATT
>CANEVG010000208.1 GCA_947442095.1 Sphingomonadaceae bacterium | reverse complement strand
GCCTCGTCCGGCGCAGGGCCGTTGTTGGTGACGGACGGGCCATCGCTGGCAGCGCGATCCCGGTTGACACGGAAGCCCTGGCACAGCTGGCAACCGTTGATCAGCGCGGTGCGATAGCGTGCACCTTCGAACACGCGCATCGGCAGTTGCGACAGCCGGTAGGTCGTATCGGAAAACGCGAAAGCGGACCCTACAATCGCGCCTGCATAGTTTTCGGCGAGATGGCCGAGCGGGTTCTGCTGGTGGGCTTCGGGCAAAGCGATGCGCATGGCGATCTCCTGTTGCAGCACCGCCACTCAAGCCCAGGGCGGGCAAAATGCCCACTCCTCAATCTGACAGGCAGGATCAGGCCATGACCGCAGTTTCAACATCCGGGCCTTCGCCGGAAAGGCTGACCTGGTTTCTGCCGGCCTTCTTGGCCTGATACATGGCGGTATCGGCCAGACCGATGCCGAGGTGCAGCGGCATGCCTTCGTGCCAGCGCGCCACGCCCAGCGAGCCGGTGACCACCAGACCCTCTGGCCATTGCGGATGACACAGCGCCGCAAGGCCCTGCCGCAACGTTTCGGCGAGGTGTGCGGCCTGTTCCAGAGTGGCGCCGCGCAGCAGGAGAATGAACTCCTCGCCGCCCCACCGGGCCACCGCACCATCTCCGCGCCCGACGACACCGAACGGGCCGACCGTGGTTTCGATAAGCTGCGCGGTTTCTTTCAGCACGGAATCGCCGATGCCGTGCCCGTGCCGATCATTGATACTCTTGAAGTGATCGAGATCGAGCAGGATCAGGCTCAGCGGTGTGTCCGGTTCATCCCCACTGATCCCCGATGCCAGTTCCTCGAACGCCCGGCGGTTGTAGATGCCGGTCAGGCTGTCGCGGCTGGCCAGAAGCTTGGCAACGGCGAGCGCTTCTGTAAGGCTTTCGGCGAGTTGCTGATTTTCGAGCTGCGTGCGGATCATCAGTCGCTCTTGTTTACGGATCGCATGGGCCAGGCCAACAAGGGCCGGTCCCAATCCGATGGTGGCAACAAGCGGAATGGGGCCGATGACAGCAAGATACGCCACCGTTTGCGGGATCAGGCACAGCATCACCCCGGCCAGAAAGCTCAGGACCGTCCGCCGCTGCGAAGCGACCACCATGCTGGTGACCGCAACGGACACGATGATGATGACGCACACGAACATCGAGGCGATATCATGCCCGAGCGTGGCGATGACCGGCAGCATCGTGGCGGCCCAAAGCACGCCCGAAGCAAAGGCAGCAATCTCGTAGACGCGCCACCAGAACGCGCTTTGCGCCAAGGATGAGGCCTTGCGCAGCCGCCGGCTGATCAGATGCATCCCGAAAACAGCCGCGATATTGAGTGCGAGCAGGGCTGCGAGCAACGTCCCTTGGGCTACATAGGAACAGCACAGCGCAATCAGCGTGAAAGGAACGACATTGGTGACGTTCGACAGAGGAATATGGTCGAGGAAGTTTCGCCGGGAAAGCTGATCGACGTCAGCCTCTGTGACACAGATACTCGGCGTAGGCTGCGCTGTGCGGAGCGATCTGGCTGTTGCAAGCATTTCCATGATGTCGAAGCACAGCCTTTCGCCGCCGGTGCTTAGCGGCAAGGCCTAAAAATGCGTTTAACGGCGGGGTGATGGCGTTTCTTGGCTAGCTCCGCGTTTTGAGGCGCAAACTGTCCCAGCTGACATCACCGGTCCAGCCGCCGTCGACGGGGAGGCTGACGCCGTTGATAAAGGCGGCTGCGTCCGATGCCAGGAACGCGATGCCTTCCGCCACGTCCTCGGGCGTGGCGAAGCGTGCCATCGGCACGCGGTTCACGATGTCGGTGTCGTCGTAGGCGCCAGAGCCCATGTCCTTTTCGTCCATCTCGGTCTTGATCCAGCCCGGGCAGACCGCGTTGACCCGCACCCCGCGTCCGCCCCATTCGCTGGCCAGCGTGCGGGTGAGGCCAAGAAGGCCGTGCTTCGACGTGTTGTAGGCCGAACGGTGGATCACCCCGCCAAGGCCCGCAACCGAGGCGACATTGACGATCGAGCCTTTCCCTGCAGCCAGCATCTGCAGCCCGAACGCGCGGCACAACAGGAACGGCCCCTGCAGGTTTACCGCCATCATCCGCTGCCACTGATCTAGCGTGGTTTCTTCCGCTGGCTGGATAAGGCTGATCCCGGCGTTGTTGACCAGCACCGCAGCGCCCCCGAGATCGGCTGCCACACGCGCGGCGAGGTCTTCCACAAAGGCTTCGTCGGCCACGTCTCCGCTCACGCCGAGGGCATCCGCACCGATGGCTTCGGTCTGCGCGGAAACATCCTGCATGTCAGTCAGCACCACGCGGTAGCCGCCTGCCGCCAGCCTGCGTGCGGTGACGAGGCCAAGCCCTTGCGCCGCGCCGGTTACCACGGCTGTCCTCATCATCAATTCCCCTTGCGTCCAGCGCTTGCCGAGCGCGGTTCTTGGCCGAAGTAGGCCGGATAGGCGGAGCGCCAGAAATCGCACTTGTATTGGGCCCATGCATCAAAGGGCCGGATCGCATCTGGCGCGAAGCGCATCACTGCGCCCGGCTTTTCGGCAGTCGGCCATTCCTGCGCGCTTGGGCTTTCGCGCATGAAGGCGGCCCAAATCGTGACGATCCGGTCGGCCAGCGCCTGCGAGTCTGGACCAAGATCGGGCGCAGTCATCGCGGCGGTGTTGGAGAAGCCCGGGAACAGGGCGTTGAGCTCCCCTGAATGCACGGCCCCCAGCACAAAGCCGGGATCAGGCAGGATCGGGATCGAAACCCCGCGCACCGGCGCGGATCGGTCCGCGTATTCCCACTGATAGACGGGCGTGAAGCGCGCGAGCAGGCGGCCGCTCTCGAGCATCAGGCAATGGGTGATGCCAAGGCCGGGCATGAAATCCGACATCAGCGATCCCAGCGTCTCGGGCGCGCGCTCGCCTGGCTTCAGGGGGTAGGCGGCTAGGACCTGATCTGCCTTTGCGCCGTAGATCCGCCCGACCGCCAGCGGATAGCTCTCCGGGGTGATAGCCGCGCCGTTCTGGACGTCGTAGCCGACGTAGAGCCGCATCTCGTCGCGCGTGAAGCCATTGAGCACGGGGACGCGGGCAAAGTCGCCGGTCTGCAGCGCATCGAGCGTCGCGCGCGGCACGGTCATGCTTCCGGTGAAGGGCGCGAAGGCCCGCAGATCGGTTTCCGCCGCCTTAGCACCTGCTGCAATCAACCGCTGCGGCTCGATCGCCTTCAGGCAGGCCAGCGCGGTCTGCGGATCGGTGCAGGCTGCCTCAGCGGCGACCCTTGCGGCAAAGGCCTCGGCCTCGGCCAGACTGCGCAGCGGCGTGCTGCAGGCCGCGCTTTGCATGATGGCACGGTGGAACAGGCCGCGGGTCTGTTCGGGGGCGAGCATGTGCATGCACACCGATGCCGCCCCGGCGGATTCGCCTGCCAGCGTGATATTGCTGGGATCGCCGCCGAACGCTGCGATGTTGTCTTTCACCCAGCGCATCGCCAAGCGTTGATCTTCCAGCGCGAGGACATGCTTTGCACCCTTGGCGGCAGCAGGCGGGGCCATGAAGCCGAACACCCCGAGGCGGTAGTTGATGCTCACGATCACGGCATCTGCATCGCGGGCCAGCCGGTCGAGCCGGTAGAGCGAAGCCGCGCCGCCGACGAACGCGCCGCCATGGATCCACAGCAGCACCGGGCGGGGATTGGTCCTGGCAGCGCGGGGCAAGCTGATGTTGAGTGTGAGGCAGTTCTCTTCGTCGCTCCGTTCAGTGAGGCCATACCGGGCAGCCTGCGGGCAGGCGCCGCCGAAGTGCATTGCGGGGAAAACGCCGGTCCACGGCGCGGCAGGCTGCGGCAGGCTCCAGCGCGCATCGCCCGCCACTGGCGCGGCATAGGGAATGCCCCGAAACTCGAGCACGCCATTGCGGATGAAGCCCTCGACCTTGCCTGATGCGGTGGCGACGACCTCGCCTTGCGGTGATCCCCCCACGGACTGGGCGGCAAGCGGGGCTGCGCTAAGCAGCAGCGCGGCCGCAGCGACAATGCGCAGCATGAGGTGAGCCGCGCCTTCGATGATCACAACTCGGCTCATCCCTGTCACTTGCACCGTCCCGTTTCCATGCCAGCCATGCCGCGCCGCTAACCGGTGCGCAAGCGGGCTTGCAGGTTCTGATCCTGGAGAGGCAGCGTTTTGTGTCTGGTCAGATCCGGGGCGACGTTCTGCCGAGCAAAAGTATCAGTTGCCGCAAGAGGCTGGCAGGGCGACAAAGGCGACGAGTTTCAGGTTTGGAAGGCCTTGCCATGTCACGTGAACAGCTGATTGAGATGACCCGCTCGCTCATCGCCCACGGCGATGCAGGGACGATGGAACTGGCGGACGAGGTCGTGCGCATTCCGGCATCGACCTACACCGATGAGGCGTTGTTCGAGCAGGAGAAGCGGCAGATCTTCCGCCGCCTGCCGCTGATGGTCGCGCCTTCGTGCGAGATTCCCGAGCCTGGCGATTTCAAGGCGATGGACATCTGCGGTGTCCCGCTGCTGCTGACGCGGCAGAAGGATGGCAGCGTGCTGGCCTTGCTCAACATGTGCGCGCACCGCGGCAATCCGGTGGCATCGGGTAGCGGCAATGCCAGCCGCTTCACCTGCGGCTACCATGGCTGGACCTTCAAGAACGACGGCGCACTGCTTGGCGTGGCGAGCCCGCAGGACTTCGGCACGGTGGACAAGGCGGCGCACTGTCTGACGCGGTTCCCGGTCTATGAAAGCGCGGGGCTGATCTGGGCCACGCTTGATCCAAAATCGAAGCTTTCGATTGCCGATTACCTGTGCGGCTATGACGAGCTGCTGAAAGCCTTCGGGCTCGACGACTGGTACTTGTTCAGCCAGCGCACGCTTTCGGGACCGAACTGGAAGACGGCCTATGACGGCTACCTCGATTTCTACCACCTGCCGGTGCTCCACGCAGCGACGTTTGGTGCGGATTTCTACAACCGGGCCAACTACTTCGAGTTCGGCCCGCACCAGCGCCTCTCGACCCCGTCCAAGTTCGCGATCAAGGTCTCATCGGAAGACGGCCACCAGATCGACCTCTCCAAGCTGAAGGACGACGAGATCCCGCAGGACGTGCTGGTGCAAGGCGTGTGGACGATCTTCCCGCATATTTCGATCGCCAGCTTCTACGGTGGCGGCCTGCGCGGTGCGATGATCAGCCAACTGTTCCCGGGCAAGACCGTGGGCGAAAGCTTTACCACGCAGTTCTATGTGATGGAGAAGAAGCCCGAGGATGAAGCGGCGATCAAGGCCGCGCACGAGCAGTTCGATTTCCTTGAGATCGTGGTGCGCGACGAGGACTACAAGACCGGCAAGCGCCAACATGAGGCGCTGCAGAGCGGGCTGATGACCGAGGTGCTGTTCGGCCGCAACGAGCGCGGGGGCCAGGTGTTCCACCAGTGGGCGGCCAAGCTGCTCGCGGCGAGCGACGAGGAACTGTTGGAAATCTTCACGGCCGACCGGCAGCGCGAAGCAGCGGAATAGGGAGCGGCTCGCCAAAATCAGCGATAGTCGTTCACGACCGCCGCGCCCAGCAGGCCTTGTGCTGCCGTGAGGGTCGCCATGCGGCCATGGCGGCTGGCCCAATCAGCCTGGACGGCTTTGGGAATGACATAGCGCCAGACCCTGCGGGCGACCCCGGAGTATCGGGCATGAGCCAGGCCCAATGGTTGAGCGTGCGGCTGCGGCTGACTGTTGTGACCTCGGTTCGCTCAAGCGTCATGCGGTCGGTGTGCGCGCCATGCAAACTCAGCCCGTTGACGCTGGGCGGGATGCCCACGGTCAGACGGGCCAGCCGAGCAACCCGGTGACCGTGCAGGCCAGCGCGGCGAACGAGGCCGCGCAGCATAAACCTGCAAGTTTCAGCCCTGATTGAGGCGCAATGGTGCGCGGCACCGTTTCAACGGCCAGCAGGGCCAACAGCAGTGTGAGGAGGATCGGCGGGGCAAAGGGCAGCAGCAGCTTGGGAAATGCGAAGTCCGCCGGGACGACTGTGCGAGGGGAGCGTGCTTTTCTGCATTTCGGTGGGCTAACACGGGCCTGGCTAACGCTACCCTTCTGGCGTTGCGGCAGGAGTTTTGGTGCTAGATATACGGCCCATCAAGCTGAGATTTGAACCTCTGTACGGTGATCCCAACACGCGCAAGATGAGGATTGAAAGCTGCTTCAGGCGGCAGGTTTTTCACCGTGGAATTGCCGCCGATCTGCCGGCACTATAGCCTTTGGCGTTGAATTAAATAGATTATTTTTAGGTGAGTATGGCGGTCCGGCTTTTCAGCCGTACAAATTCTTCCTTGCTTCTCAAGCAATCAACAACCAACCGCCAGCGCTGCTGGTATCTGGCCCTTCAAAAAAATAGCGCAATTGGGCGTTCCCGG
>CANEVG010000207.1 GCA_947442095.1 Sphingomonadaceae bacterium | reverse complement strand
CCACCCCATCAAGTCAGCATCTTCAGCCCATGCTTCTCGACAATCGCAAGCAGCTTCAAGGCCATTCCGCTGGGGCGTTTGGCTCCGGTTTCCCACTTCTCCACGGTTGACTCGCTGGTGTTCAGATAGCGAGCGAACACGGGTTGGCTTACTTTGTTGGCCTCGCGCAGGCGCTGGATATCCTTGGGCGTGAAAGCCGGGGTAACCGAAAGGCACCGCTCATCGAAATCGCGCATGGTGGCCTTGTCGATCACGCCTGCGCGGTGAAGTCCTTCGGCCGAGCCATGGATGGATTCGAAAGCATCGCTCTTCAATGTCCGCTTGCTCATTGCGCTTGCTCCAACTCAGTTTTGCAAATCTCGATCCACAGTCCGCCCGCAACTTGCGCTTCGGTTTGAACTTGCGTCATCGCCCCCTATTGCTTGGCGAGCAAACGGAACGCCGACAGCTCGTCGTCATCGATGTTGGCACGGTTCTGTTTGGCGAACAGACACTGATAGACCCAGAAATCGCCGCCCCGCGCCAGTATGATCGAGCGATACTGGTTGTTCGCCAGGCGCTTCTTGAACACCCCGCCGCCCAGATCATCGGCTTGTCCGGCATCACTTGCGCAATCGCCTTGCGCAGCATTTCGCCCGAAATCCTTGCCTTCTTCGCGGCCTTGGCAAAACAGCCTGTCTTGAAGGCGCGCGGATGAAAAGATACGTCAATACCTTAATGTAGCACCAAGTGCTACAAATTGCACGTCCGCTATCTCACCCCAGATAAGCCCGCCCCTCCTTCACCGGCGTTGCGGGCATGCCGAAGATTGCGCCTGCGGAAAGGCGGGTGCCGCGCACCACCAGTACGATAGAATCGCCGACTTCGATGTTCACGTCCTCGCCGGGGTGCTGGATGGATTGGCCGGTGGCGCGGTTGATCTGGACGATGAAGAAGGCGCCGGCGCCGCGGCGTTCGGCTTCGCCGACGCTCAGGCCGGTCATCGCGCCCTTGGGGATCGCGGTGACGACTTCGACGTCGAGGCCGAGATCGTGCAGGAAGCGGCGGGCGTCGGACATGTGTTCGGCGTCCTGGATCACGGTGTCGGTCGCGGGGTAGAGGATCAGCTCGACAATGCGTTCCGCGCCGATGTGAGTGGGGAGCACGACTTTGTCTGCGCCCGCGTGGAACAGCTTGCGTTCGGTGGTCGGGGCCTCGCCGCGTGCGATGATCTGGACTTTGGGATTGAGGCTGCGCGCCGAGAGCGTGATGAACACGTTGGCGGCATCATCGGGCAGGACCGAGGCGAGGACGCGCGCCGTTTCGATCCCGGCGGCATGCAGGGTTTCCTCGTGCGTCGCTTCGCCCACTAGCACCAGCCAGCCTTGCGCTTTGGCGTCTTCCGCTTTGGCGGCGCTCCTCTCGATGATCACGAACGGGTGGCGCGCTTCTGTGAGCGCCTTGGCGAGCTGCACGCCGATGCGGCCTAGGCCGCAGATGATCGCGTGGTCCTTGAGCTTCTCGATTTCGGTCTGCATCTTGTTGATCCCCAGAAGCTGGCGGAACTGGAACAGCGTGAACACTTGCACCATGGCGCCCGTCAGAACGATCATGCCAGTGCAGCCGAGCACGATCGTGGCCGTGGTCCACAGCCGCAGAAAGGCGGTGTCGATCGGCCGCACTTCACCGTAACCGACCGAGAAGATGGTGAGGAGCACCATGTAGGCCGCGTCGCCCGACGGCCAGCCCGCGGCGATGTAGCCAAGGGTCGAGACGAGGAACAGCACCGCGACATAGATGACCGTGCCCGTCAGCAGCCGCAGCGGCGAGCCGAGGACGCGGTTTGCGCCCTGGCTGAAGGCGGAAAGGTCGGTTTCGTCAGCGTCCATCAGTGGACACTATAGCCCCAATTTAGAAACTGGCGCGCAAGATCGCCGCCATCCCCCACACGACACAGACGATCAGCAGCGCGCCCGCCAGATCGAGCAGGAGCCCAGCGCGGATGACGCGGGGCATGGCGATATGGCCGGTGCTCCACGCGAGCGCGTTGGGGCCGGTGCCGGCGGGGAGCATGAAGCCCCAGCTGGCGGCCATCGCGGCGGGGAGTGCGAGCAGGATCGGATCGGCCTTCAGCGCGCCGCAAAGCGCCGCAACGACGGGCATGATCCCGCTGGCAGCGGCGATGTTGCTCGCGAATTCGGTGACGACGATGACGAAGGCGACCAGCACCAGCGCAACCACGGGCAGCGGCACGGACTTCAGCGGCAGCATCGCGGTGCCGAGCCAGTCGCTGAGCCCTGATGCATCCATGCCCATCGCGAGGGAGAGCCCGCCGCCGAACATCAGGACGACGTCCCAAGGCGCGCGGTTCGCTTCCTTCCAGGTGAGCATTGCGCGGCCAGTGCCATCGGGCAGCACGAACAGCACGAGGCCCGCAATGGCGGCGATGGTGCCATCGGTGAGGCCGCCCTTGGGGAACAGCTCCTGCGTGATCGGCAGGGTGACCCATGCCAGCACCGCCAGCGCGAACACCGGTACGAGGCGCTTTTCAGGGGTGGACCACGTGTGCGTGTGCGCGATGGCGCCGCGCGCGGCGGCAGGATCGAAGCTGCCGGCATGAAGCTGGTGGACCCGCGCGATGATGAGCGCGGCCAGCGGCACGCCGAGCAGCACGATCGGCAGGCCATAGGCTGACCATTCGAGGAAGCTGATCTTCACGCCCAGAGTCCGGTCGAGCAAGGCGGCCGCAATGGCATTGGTGGGGGTGCCGACGATGGTGCCATAGCCGCCGAGCGTGGCGGCAAAGGCGACGCCCATCGGCAGCGCGCCGGCCATGCCGGTGGTGTCGCCTGGCTTGATCCCGCCCGAGGTGAGGATGGCGAGCGCCATCGGCATCATGATGAGCGCGGTGGAGGTGTTGGAAATGAACATCGAGATCGTGGCGGTGGCGGTCATGACCGCGAGCAGCAGGCGGTGCGGGCTGGAGCCTGCGCGCGCCAGCATGGCGAGTGCGAGGCGGCGGTGCAGGCCGGTGCGCTCGATCGCCAGCGCCAGAAATGCGCCGCCGATGAACAGGAACATGATGGGGGAATAATAGGCCGAGGCGGTCTTGTTCGCGTCGGTCACCCCGGTGAGTGGCAGCACGATGAACGGCAGCATCGCGGTGGCCGAAAGCGGCATCGCCTCGGTCATCCACCAGACCGCCATCCACCACACGAGGCCTGCGGTGTGCCAGGCGTTGACGGACATTCCGGCGGGCGCGGCAAGGATCAGCGTGGCGAGGAAGCCGAGCGGGCCTGCACCCAGCGCCAAGTTCCGTGCATTCATAGTGTTTTGATTTCCCCGCGTGACCCGCTTCAGGGCGTAGCAGACGGGGCGGAGGTGGGGGAAGCGCAGAGTTTTGGCGCTGTAGGGTATCAGGCCGCTCTCGCGGGCCCTCTCCCCTGAAGGAGAGAGGGCTTTTTGGGGCTTACTTCGGTGCGAGGACCATCAGCATCTGGCGGCCTTCCATGCGGGGGAAGGCCTCGATCTTGGCGATTTCGGCAACGTCTTCCTGTACTTTGCGCAAGAGGTTCATGCCGAGCTGCTGGTGCGAGAGTTCGCGGCCGCGGAAGCGCAGGGTGAGCTTGACCTTGTCGCCTTCCTCGATGAACTTGACCACCGAGCGCATCTTCGTCTCGTAATCATGGTCATCGATGTTAGGACGCATCTTGATCTCCTTGATCTCCTGCGTCTTCTGGCTCTTGCGGGCGAGGTTGGCCTTTTTCTGGGCTTCGTAGCGGAACTTGCCGACATCGAGGAACTTGCAGACCGGCGGATCGGCGTTGGGCGAGACCTCGACAAGGTCGAGACCGACTTCGGCAGCCTGGTCAATCGCTTCACGCGTGTACATGACCCCGAGGTTTTCGCCGTTCTCATCGATCACACGCACTTTGGGCACGGAGATGAGCTGGTTGTAGCGGGGGCCGGTCTTTACTGGGGGCGCCATCATGCGCCGAGGTGGGGGGGCTATAGTGCTTGCTCCTGATGTTTCAAAAACGGGGACGATGGCGCGGTGTGTGCATGCCCCGCGCGCTCATATCACAATGCGGCGTTAGATAAAGCGGGAAGGTTAAGGATTCTCAGGCGGCCTGTCGCCAGAGGGCAAACCGGGCGAGCTTGCCGGCGGCCGGAACCAGCGCGTCGATGGCTCTGGCGGGCTGGAGCGCGCCGAGGATAGCGGGGTCGGCGGCGTTCATTCCGCCGGTCAGCGCGCCGAATGCGGGGAGTATGAGGCGCTGCTCGCTCGCCACGGCGCAGGGCCGCGCGACGCGGCGGCCGCGCGCGGTGACGCTTAGCTTGGGGTGGAAATGGCCGGAAAGCTCTGGCCCCGCTGCGCCCGGGCGGGCTTCGTGGCGCAGTATGATGCCCGAGATGGCGAGCTCGGCCAAGCCTTCTGCTGCGGCGCTGGCCTCCTTTGTGTCATGATTCCCGGTGATCCAGACCCACTCGGTGGCGCGCATCAGTGCAGCGAGCATGCCCGCAGCATAAGGTTCGAGCCGGGATGGGCCATGGCTGTCGTGGAAGTTGTCCCCAAGGCAGAACACGCGCCGCGCGCCCGTCTCACGGATAGCGGTGGCGATTCGCTCCAAGGTCTCGCGGCTGTCGTAGGGCGGGAGCATCTGGCCGTGCTTGGCGAAGAAGCTCGCCTTCTCGAGGTGCAGATCGGCGACCAGCAGCGCGCGCTCTTCAGCCCAGTATAGCGCGCGCGACGGGGCCAGCGCGAACTCCTGCGCGGCGAAGGTAAACGGGGCGAACGAAACGGGAACCATGCACAACCCTTGCCGGATCGTGTTTCGCTTGGCAAGACTTGAGGATGAGCACTGCACCCACACTTGAAGCCGCTTCAGACTGGAGCCCCCACACCGCCCGCGCCCGCGCCTGGTTCGAAAGCCTTCGCACCCGCATCTGCAACGAATTCGAGGCGATCGAGCGTGAGGCGGGCAGCGATGCCAGCTTCACCTTCACCCCATGGAACCGCGAGCATGACGGTGAGCCGGTCGCCGACGGAGGCGGCGGCGTGCAGGGGCTGATGAAGGGCAAGGTGTTCGAGAAGGTCGGTGTCAATGTCTCGACCGTGGGCGGCACCTTCAGCCCCGAATTCGCCAAGACGATGAACGGCGCGGACCCCGAAAACCCCGGCTTTACCGCAACCGGCATCAGCCTGGTGGCGCATATGACCAACCCGCATGTGCCCGCCGTGCACATGAACACCCGCTTTTTGACGACGCGCAAGGCGTGGTTCGGCGGCGGCGGCGATCTCAATCCGCCGATCCCTTACGAGGAAGATACGGCCGATTTCCACGCGAGCTATCAAGCCGCGTGCGATGCGCACGATCCGGCCTATTACCCCAAGTTCAAGGCCTGGGCGGACGACTACTTCTACATCCCCCACCGCAAGGTTCACCGGGGCGTAGGCGGCATATTCTACGATCACCTCGAATGCGCTGACGATGCCGGGTTCGAGGCGAACTTTGCATTCACGCGCGATGTGGGCGATGCGTTCATGAACATCTACCCGGCGCTGGTGCGGCGGCGGATGAACATGGATTGGACCCCGGAAGACAAGCTCCAGCAGCTGACATGGCGCGGGCGCTATGCCGAGTTCAATCTGGTCTATGACCGGGGCACGCTGTTTGGCCTCAAGACCGGCGGCAACATCGATGCGATCCTGATGAGCCTGCCGCCCGAGGCAAACTGGGTTTGAGCCTGCGCGCGCGATGAAGTAGGACCTTGGGAAGCGGGACCCCGCGGATCAAGGCTGGGGTGATGAGAGAAGTGGGGACTGTCCCTTTTTTTCTGCTTTCGTCTGGGACTGGGTCGACCACACCAGCGATAGCAGCACGGCGCTCGCCAGCGGCATCAGGTTGAGCCCCAGCGGCAGCGCGGCGGCGCGGGTGGCGAGGGGGGCAAGCCAGATCACCACCAGCGCCAGCTTCTCCCATGGCCGCCAGCCTGTGCGGCGCGCCATGCCGACAAGGAAGAACACCGGCATGGCAAGAAAGGTCAGATCGTAGCTGAACAGATAGGGTGAGGCGAGCGCGGTGGCCGCGAGCAGCATCGCCCCTGCGGCCTCCTCGCTAGGGGCGCGGCGCCAGTAGAGGCAGGCGAGCGCTCCTGTTAGGAGCGTGATCAGACCCTGACCGATCATCGCCGCCACGGGGCCGAACAGCACGCGAAGAGCCGCGTACGGCGTGCTCATGCGCAGGAAGAATTCGCTGCTTGTCTGCGCCATCAGCGTCTGGCTCACGAAAAAGCTCTGCGGATAGGCGCGCCATGTGTCGATGCCGAAGACCAGCAGTGAGGCAAGGCAGAGCAGCGCAGCTGAAGCGGCGGCGGCGGCGATGGCGGTCCATTTGCGCCCAGCGGCGAGCCAGAATGGGACAAGCAGCGCGAGATGCGGCTTGATCACCAGCAGGCCGAACAGCGCGCCTGAGAGCACCTGCGAGCGGCGCAGGGTGAGCACGGCGGCAAT
>CANEVG010000206.1 GCA_947442095.1 Sphingomonadaceae bacterium | reverse complement strand
TCATAATGTCCACATCGAGGCACTTCTGCCAGTCCTGCGTGGCGCCTGCGCCCGAAACGCTGGCCATGTTGACGAAGATGTCGCAGCCGCCGAGCTTTTCCACCGTGGCCTTGAGCCAGGCAACATAACGGTCGATATTGCCGGTCATGTCGAAGGCCTCGCCGTGGGCCTTGCCGGGATTGCCCGCCAGCGCGGCGAGCGCGGCATCGACCTTGGTCTGATCGCGCGAGAAGAACGCCACGTCAGCCCCTTCGGCGGTGAACAGCTTTAGCATTTCAAGGCCGATGCCACGCGCACCGCCGTTCATGATGACTTTCTTGCCCTTCAGACCCAGATCCATCGCTGTTCTCTCCGCATGATTGATCGGCCCGGTTTTACCCGGGTGTTCGGAACGGCAGAATAGGCAAAACTGCGCGGGAGGCAGCGCGCGGAAATGATAGTTTTACGAGGGGTCGAATCGCCATAGGCTTTTCACCTTGGGAGAGAAAAATGGCGATTACCGGACCGATCGAGGACCAGCTCGCAATCCGCGCGCTGCATGATAGCTATGCCGATGCCGTGAACCGGCGCGATGCGGCAGATTGGGGCGCGCTGTGGGCGGATGATGCCAAGTGGGACCTTATGGGAACCCCGGTCGATGGCAAGGCCGCGATTGTCGGGCTTTGGTCCGGCGCTATGTCGACATTTGCGTTCGTCGGCTTCTTCTCGCAAGTCGGCACGATCGAGATCACCGGCGATACCGGAACGGGCCGCCTCTACACCAACGAAGTGCTGGAAGACCTAGAGGGGAACTTGCGCCGAACCGTTGGGCGCTATGATGACCATTATGTCCGCAAGAATGGACACTGGCTCTACCAGAGCCGCAGCTTCAATGTGTTGAAAGGGTAAGGCCATGATCGTGTTGATTTCCGGTGAGATCGATTTTCCGCCCGAGAGCGTGGCGCCGGCATTGGCAGGGGCCAAGGATCTGATCGATATGGCGCTCGCCGAAAAGGGCTGCCGCCATTACACTTGGACCGCAGATCCGTTCCTCCCTGGCCGCGTCCATGTGTTCGAGGAGTGGGATACCGCTGAAGATCTGGCCGCGCATCTGGTGGCTGAGCCTTACTACAAGATGGGCGCCTATCTGGGCAGCTTCGGCATCCTTGGCGCTGTAACACGCAAGTATCGCTGCGACTTGTCCGAACCGGTCTACGGGCCGGACGGCGTTGCCACCGCGACCTTCTTGACGGCAAAGGACTGAGCGCCATGACCAATCTTTCGGGTAAAGTCGCCGTTGTGGTTGGCGCGGCGGGCGCAGGCAACATGGGCCAGCATATCGCTCGCACGCTGGCCGATGCCGGTGCCAAGGTGGTGGTGGCGGGTCGCAAGCCGGACGAGCTGAAACGGTTTGCCGGCGAGATCGCAGGCGATTGGGCGCTGTGCGATCTTTCGAAGAAGGCTGATGTCGAAGCGCTCGCGACCACGGTGGTGGAGCGGCACGGCAAGGTCGATATCGCGATCAACGCCAGCGGCTGGGGCCTGCTCAAATCGCTGCACGATATCACCGAGGAAGAGCTCGACCAGATCATCGCCCTGCAGTTCAAGGGCGTGCACTATTTCCTCAGCGCCTTCGTGCGCGCGATGCCGCAAGGTGGTTCACTGGTGCAGATTTCCTCGGCCACGACGCAGTGCATTATCGACGATCACGCGGCTTACATCGCCACCAAGTCCGCTTCCGAGGCGCTGATCCGCTGCGTGGCGAACCAATACGGCCCGCAAGGTATCCGCGCCAATGTGCTCTCGCCCGGCTTCACCGAAAGCCCGATGACCGAGGCCTCGTTCGCGGTCCCGGGCCTCGTCGATGCGTTCATCAAGGAATACCCGCTGGGCCGGGTCGGCACATCGGAAGATATCGCCAAGGCCGCGCTGTTCGTGGTCAGCGATGATTGCTTCATGACCGGCCAGAACCTGCAGATCAACGGCGGCCTGACCTTGCGGCGCAACCCGCGACCCGGCGAGATCGGCGCGGCGATCGGCGCTGCAATGGCTGCGCAGCAGGCTCAGAGCTGAGCCGAACGCAATTAGCTGAAATGAGAAGCCCCCTTTCCGGCTGGAGAGGGGGCTTTTTTATGCGTTGGGTGCCGGCGCCATTGCCCCCGATCTTGTCCTTGCGAGGCGCTTGGCGACGAAGCAATCCAGAGCGGCGCAAGACCGCTCTGGATTGCTTCGCTGCGCTCGCAATGGCAAATTGGGGTTAGTCGGAATCGAGGGAGCGAGGCTGGGTAGCGCCCCTCCTACCCCGCTTTCTCTTCCTCGATTAGCGCCTTGATCATCGCCCGCAGTTGGTCCTTGCGGATCTTGCCCGATGCGGTGCGCGGCAGGGATTCGACCCATTCGATGCGCTCGGGGCATTTCTGCTTGGCGAGGCCTGCCTCGCTGACGAAGATCGACAACGCCCCCATTTCAGGCCGCTCTTCGCCTGCCGGGATGAGGTAGGCGCAGATTCCTTCGCCGAGGCGTGGGTGCGGCATCGAGACCACGGCGGCTTCCTTGATGCCTGCGTGCAAATGGAGCACGTCCTCGATTTCCTTGGCGCTGATGTTCTCGCCGCCGCGGATGATCAGGTCCTTCTTGCGCCCGGTGATGACGAGCGCGCCCGAAGGGGTGATCCGGCCGATATCGCCAGTGCGGAAGAAGCCGTCTTCGGTGAGGGATTCGCGGGTCTGTGCGGGATCGGCATAGCCGAGGAACATGGCCGGGCCGCGCACAAGAATCTCGCCATCGGTGCCTTTGGGCACTTCGTTGCCGTCATCATCGACCAGCCGCAGTTCGTAATCGAGCGCCGCGCCATCGGTTTCGGCGGCCTCTTCGAGGCTGTTTTCAGGGAGGATGCCTGGCGTGGCGAGCGGGACCTCGGAGCTGCCGTAGACGCGGTAGGCGCATGGGTGGGCGAGGCGCTTGTTGGCAGTGTAGACCAGCTCTGACGGGATGGCAGCGCCGCCGCAGGCAAAGCGGCGGAACGTGGGCAGCTTGGAACCAGCAGCCTCTGCCGCGTCGCACAGTTCCTGCAGGAACGGCGTGGCGGCGACGGTGGAAGTGATCCCGAAGCGGTCGATCAGCGCGACCGCTTCGGCGGCTTTCCACACTTCCATCAGCACGACCTGGCTGCCCGAAGCGAAGGGCTTTTCAAGGCCGCCCGAGAACCCGCTGATGTGCGTGACGGGGGAGGGCATCAGTGTCACGTCGCTGGGCACGCCGCTATACTGCCGGCCAAACTGCGCCACCCGGTCCAGCGTGTTGTGCGAATGGAGCACGCCCTTGGGGCGTCCGGTCGTGCCCGAGGTGTAGAGAATGAGCTTGAGCGCGTTGGGATCGACTTTGGCGAGCGGGGTGTTGAGGCCGCGCCCGTGTTCGACCAGCGCGGCGAAATCGGGGGTGCGTTCGGCCGGGCGGACGTAGATGACGTGGCGGAGTTCCGGCAGGTGGGGGCGCACGCGGTCCATCATCGCAGCGAAATCGTAGCCACGGAAGCTTTCGGCGACGAAATAGGCCTTCGCGCCGCAATCGCCGAGCATCTGGATCACCTCGGCATCGCGGTAGATCGGCACGATGGGGTTGATGACGAAGCCGCCGAGGTTGGCCGCGAGGTTGATGATCGAGGCCTCGACCCAGTTCGGCACCTGAAAGCCGATCACATCACCCGTGCGCAGGCCCAGATCATGGAGAGCGCGGGCCAGGGCCTCGCCGTCTGCGAGCAGGCTGGCATAAGTCGGGGCAGCCGGATCGCCGAGATAGACGACGCGGTCCGGATCGGTTTCGGCCCAGCGGCGCGCGTAATCGCCGATGGTCATGTTGGTCCAGCTGCCGTCGGCGGCATACTGGGCCAAGTGAGAGGGAACTGGGTGCGCTGGAATTGTGGCCATGAGGGGCTTTCGTTAGTGAGTTATCGCCTGCCGGTAGAGCGGGTTGTCGGCGGAATAGAAGTTGCAGTGGAACCCGCTCGGTATGCGGAACGGGATCCTGATCCGCGCAATTGGGCCGGCGGCGATGTCCTTGGCGGCAAAGATCGCCAGCTCGCTCGTGGCGCTGTTCGCCTGATGGACCAGCGTCATGGCATAGCCGTCCGCCTCTTCGGTGCCGCCGAGGCGCGGGGCGAAAACCAGCTCGCCCGCCGCTGCGCCCGTGCCGAAGTGCCAGATATCCTCCTGGCCCGTCACGGTGTCGAAGCGCAGCACCGCGTCCATGCCTTCCACGCGCCCGTCGCGCGAATTGAGGTTGATGTTGGCAAAGCTCTGGCGGGACTTGCGCGTCATCAGCCGGTCGTCGGGCCGGGGGAACTGGATGTCGCGGTCGTTGAGCGTTTCTTCCTTGATCGAACTGGTGTTGCCCTTGGGATCGATCGTCCAGCGGCGCAAGCTCTGCTGGGTGTCGCCGTGGGTGCGCCGGGTGCCGGTCTCGTCAGGGAACAGCGCGGTGCCGTTGGCGGCGGCGACATCGGCGATGATCTTGCCGCCTTCTTCCCACACATTGAGTTCGTGGAACATGTGGCGCGGCTCGTATTCGAACCACTGCACATCCGCCGCGCTGCCCTCGCGCGGCATGATCGCGATCTTCGTGGGCCGGTTGTTGACCCACGCGGTCATTGGCCCGCCTGCCGCAAAGCGCTTCAGGTCGGTGTCGATCGGAATGAACGGGAACACCGCCCAGTTCTCGGTCAGCAGGAAGGTGTGCATCAGGCTGAAGTGCGGCATCGGGATAATCTCGGTCTTGCGGATCGTCCCGTCGGCGCGGACGATATCATAGCGCATTTCCGCCGCGCCCATCATCCCGTGGATCGCAGCGCCGGTGTTGAACATCTCGCCCGTGGCGTAATCGATCTTGGGATGCGCGGAGAACGAGGAGGTGACCAGCCCGCCATACTGCTGCTCGCCGAGCGTTTCGAGGCTGCGCGGATCCAGCGCCACCGGCGGCGCGCCCTCCATCAGCGCGAGCAACTGGCCGCCGTGGAGAATGATGTTGGTGTTGCCGGTGTTATAGCGCTTGCCCTGCACGCTGGGGTCGCTGGTCATGGGATTGCCGAACACGCCGAACAGCCGCTTGCCCGCCGCCTTCTCGAGCAGAAACTTCTCGGTCTTTACCCAGCGGTTGCGCATCGAGACGCGGCCTTCCGCAATTTCGAACGCGAAGACCATGCCGTCGCCGTCGAACCAGTGATAATCGCCTTCGCGCGGGGGATGGAGCGGATCCGGCCCGTTGCGGTAGAAGATGCCGGCAAGGTCGCTCGGAATCTTGCCCTCGATGATAAGATCGGGCGCATCGGCCTCGAAGCCCATCGGGCCGTGGTGGCCGCTGAGATAGGGGTGATCGAAGAACGGTTCGGCCATGGTCGGGGGTCCTATGGGGTCGGGGGTCCGGTTCGCGCGGGCTACGCCGCTGCAGTCTGGGGGGGATGCGGTTTGCCAGCACCTCACAAAATGGGGAGTGCGGGCCAGGAAGCTCGCCAAATTGACAGTCGTCTTGGTTGCCCCGGGGTCTAGGGTCTAGAGCAAGGCGAGGCGCCGGAGACTGGCGCTCGCCACCTGTTCTAGGAGCATACCTGTGACCGAAAACCGCCGTTTCCTGCTGGTCCGCCGTCCCAATGGCGTGCCCGCCCCCGAAGACTTCAACCTGGTGAGCGAGCCGCTGCCTGACCTTGCCGACGGCGAGTTCCTCATCCGCAACCACTATGCCTCGCTCGATCCGGCGATGCGCGGCTGGATGGACGATGCGCCGAGCTACATGCCGCCGATCCCGCTCGGCACTGCGGTGCGCGCCTCTACCGTGGGTGAAGTCGTGGCGAGCAAAGCGGATGGTTTTCCGGTCGGCCAGTGGGTTGGCGGACTTAATGCTATCGAGGAATACTCGGTCTCGACGGCGGGCGGCTTCAGTGCGCCGATCGATCCTGGCATCGTGCCTTCGCCTACCAATTTCCTTTCGGTGCTCGGCGCGGTCGGGATGACGGCCTATTTCGGCTATCTCGAAGTGTGCCAGCCGGAAGCTGGCGATGTCGTGCTCGTCACGGGTGCGGCGGGTGCGGTCGGCTCGCTTGTCGGCCAGATCGCCAAGATCAAGGGTGCCAGCAAAGTCATCGGCATCGCGGGCGGGCCGGAGAAGTGCAAGCGGCTGGTCGAGCGCTACGGCTTCGATGTGGCCATTGACTACCGCGGCAAGAGCGTGGACCAGCTTACCGCCGAGCTTGCCGCCGCCGCGCCCGAAGGCGTCAACGTGATCTTCGAGAATGTGGGCGGGGATATCCTCGATGCCGGGCTCAATGCGCTCGCCATGCGCGGGCGGATCGGGCTGTGCGGCCTGATCAGCGAGTATAACAACGCGGGCGAGAAGACTGGTGCGCGCAACGTATGGCAGCTTATCGTCAAGCGCGCTTCGATCACCGGGCTGCTGGTGGCCGATTATGTGCCGCGCTTCGGCGAGGGCATTGCCGCGATGGCTGGCTGGATGCGCGAAGGCAAGCTGGT
>CANEVG010000205.1 GCA_947442095.1 Sphingomonadaceae bacterium | reverse complement strand
GGGTCTCTTCCGGATCGGCTGCCTTGCCGAAAGTGCGGATCGTGCTTGCGGTGTCGAAGGGATAGAAATCATAAGGTCCGGCGAGGCCGATCACCCCGCGCAGCCCGTCCGCCGCAAGGCCCTTGTCCGCCAGCCAGCGCCGGTCTAGCCCGAGCATAACCGCGTTGTAGGCCCCGGCGGAATGGCCCATCAGCACCACGCGCTGCGGATCGCCGCCAAATTGCGCGGCATGGTCCGCCACCCAGCGCAGCGCGCTCGCGCCGTCCTCGAGCATCGCGGGATAGCGTGCCTGCGGATAGAGGCGGTATCCCGCCAGCACGACGGCATAGCCTTCAGGTGCCAGCGCGCGGGCCATGAACCGGTAGTCATGTGGATCGCCCAAGGCCCAGCCGCCGCCGTGTATGAACACGATCACCGGGAGCGGCCTTTGCGGTTTTGTCTTTGCGGTCAGGGTTTCTGCAGGCAGGAACATTTCAAGTTTCTGCGCTGGATCGGTGCCGAAGCGCGCAGCGGCCACGTGCCGGATCGCACCATCGCCGCCGCGCAGCACGCGATCGGCCGTATCGAGCAAGGTAACTGCGTTGCTGGCCAAGGCATAGCGATAGGCCGCAAAACCGCCAGCCGCGACGAGCGCAGCCATCACGAGCACGCGGGTGCCCCAGCCCCAGCGGGCTTTGCTCGCGCGTTGCATGTCCTGCGCACCGTCTTCCATGCCGCATCGCTAGCAGCTTGGGCGGGCAGCACAACAGGGCTGCGAGCGAGACCGGTGTTTAGCCCAGCAACCGGCGCGCGGCGCGTTCGAGCAGAGGTTGATCGTCCGCGATCTCGCCCAGCAGCACGGCCGAACCACCGGGAATGCGCCGCACGACGACGAGCGCGAACTCCGGGCCTTCAGGTTCCAGCGCGTAAAGCGGCCGGTGCAACAGCGCGCGCAGGCTGTCAGCAATCGAGGCCCGGGCGGCAGGTTCTGCCTTGCCGCTTTCCTCGCGGCGCAGCTTGCGTTCCAGCGCGACCACGCCTTTGAGGCCGCCGTGGGCCTGGGCAAGGAATGCGGCAAGCTCGCCATAACCAAGGCCCTGACGCTGGGCATGGCTCAGAGCTGCTGCATATTCGGTGATGCGCGTCTTGTCATAGTCCGCGCCAAACACGAGCTTGACCAGCGGCGTGAGCGGCGCGCGCTGCTGCATGGTCAGCCCGGCGTCGGCCACCATTTCGGCATAATCTTCGGGCGCATCCTGCGCGGCCAGAGCGAAATCCCAGGCTCGGCCAATCGCGGAATACAGCGCAACGCGGGTCCGGTCCTCGTTCGAATGCGCAAGATGGGCAAGGTCACGCGCCGAGGCAAGCCAGTCCGCCAGGTTGGCGGGGGCGGGCACGCCGGGGCCGAAGTTCGGTTCGGCATATGAACCCGGGTCTGCTCTGAAGCCAAAACCAACCGCGCCCGGCGTCTCGATGATCTCGGCGCCGAAGTCCGCAAGGTCGAGCAGATGTGTGCCATCCTCCTCGCGGCCGAAGGCTTCGCTGTCGGGGCCGTCAGCCCAGGCACCCAGAGGCTCCGTGACCGCGCGGCGCACGGCGCTGCCCGCCCCGGCTCCGGCTTGCTGGTCCAGCGCCTGCTTGATTTCGAGCAGCAGCGCATCGGTGGTCTGCTGGTCGGCAAGTTCCTTCCAGTTGATCACACCGTAGATGTAGTCGATCGTCTCGTTATCGGTCGAGAAGGGCAGCAGGATGCCGCGATACAGGATCGTTCGCCCGCGCTGGTTCACGAATTCGGCTTCGAAACCGATCGGGGCCTGGTTTGCGATGATCTGCAGATAGTGATCGGTGATGCGCGAGAGCAGCGACCGGCCGGGCACGTCGCTTAGCCGCCGCAGCAGGTTGCCTGCTTCGCACTCTTCGGCCAGCACGCCGCCGAGAAAGGGAATGGCGGGGTCTTCAATACCGTCATCGAAGTGCAGTAGCACTGAGTGGTCGGCAAAATCGGGAAGCTGCCCGTCGAGCAGCGACTGCACCAGGGGGAACTGACCCTGATCGAGCAGGCTAGCCCAGAAGTTGTAGGCGCGCACCTGCATGCGGCGTTCGTCCTGGCCGATCGGCGGCGGCGGCGCGGACGCAGGGCCTTGCTCGTCGATCGATGTCTCGTAGCCGGCATCCTCGGTGCCATAGTCCAGCAGGGGCTCGTGGCCCCCTGTCCCGTCTGCGCTGATGCCGCGATAAGTATCCATGAACCGGTCCCCATGGTCGTCCGTGGGAACCGCTAATGGCGCAACATGGTAAAGAACCGCTTAAGTTGCGCCGCAATGTGGGTGCAAGGGCATCGACTTTGTGACTATTTCAGCAGTTTGTGTTGGCAGCATCAATGGTTGCGGCTTTGGCCAGCAATCGCTCGGCCAGATCGCGGTGGAGCAATTCGGCCATCTTGCCGCCAACTTTCAGCGCGCCCTTGCCCGCGTTGGCCGGATTGGCAAACGCGGCGACGATGGCCTCGGCTTCGGCTATCTCTGCTGTACTGGGCGCGAAGACACGGTTGGCAGAGGCCACTTGCGCGGGGTGAATGAGGGTCTTGCCATCGTATCCGAGCTGGCGCGCCTGTTCGCACTCGGCTTCAAGCCGCACTGGATCGTCAATGGCGTTGCATACCCCGTCGAACAGCACGAGCCCATGCGCGCGTGCGGCCATCACCGCCTGCACCATCACCGGCACAAAGCCCGCGCGGCCGGGCAACTGGGCCATGCCGGTATCCTTGGCAAGATCGTTGAGACCAAGCACGAAGCCGGCAAGGCGCGAGGTGGCGGCGGCGGCAGCGATGCGTTCGAGCGCCAGCACGGCGCGCGGCGTTTCGATCATGACCCAGAGCGCGATATCGGGCGCAAAGCCGGCGGCGTCCATTGCTGCGGAAAGCGCCAGCACATCGGCGGCATCATCCACTTTGGGGGCAAGAATCGCATCGAGCGGGGCAGCCGCCAGCGCCGCCAAATCATCGTGTCCCCAATCAGAGGCCATCGGATTGATCCGCGCGACCATGTGGCGAAGGCCGAAGCCGCCTGCGGTCAATTCCTCCACCAACGCGACGCGTGCCTCGGGTTTCATGTCCGGCGCGACAGCGTCTTCCAGATCGAGCGCGACCGCATCGCAGGGCAGGCCGCGCGCCTTGTCTATCGCGCGGCGATTGCTGGCCGGCATGTAAAGCAGCGACCGCAGGGGGCGTGTGTCGTGGGTGCGCGTATCGGTCTGGGGCACAGGTCTTCTCCAGCGGGCCATGCCGGCTTCATTCCCCAACTGGACGCAGGGCGCAAGCAAGCTTGCGATAGCGGGTCTTACAGGATGTAGCGCACGTGGATGGCGGTGCGGACCTCGGTTGAGCCAACCGCAAACGCGGCCGCACTAAATTTGGGCGGGCCGAACTGTAGCGGGGCATCGCGCGAAAAACCGAAACCTTCACGCGGCATCAAAAACATCTTGTCCATGCGCCCATTGGCGTTTTCATCATGGAACAGCGCGATGGCATAACGGCCGGGCTGAACGCCTTTGAATTGCACGGTCCCGCCATTCATGGCCGGCGCGGTGAGGTGGAGGGCCTGGGGGTCCTTCTGGCAATCGGGGAAAGCCTTGGGGTTGGCGGTCAGGCAGGCCATGATCTGCCCGTGCTGCGAGCGCAGACCGCCAATTTCGAGCAGGATGGAGGCCGGTGCACCTGATGTAGAGGCGATCGAAGCGGGCATGGTTGCTGGCAGTGTCGCGCCGATGAGCGGAACGGCCACGGCGCAAGCCAGGACGGGAAAGAACATGGCATGTTTCATGGTTCAGAAAGCCCTTTGTCCGTGCCGCAAACATGATCCCAAAACCGGAAGTACAGACCGAAATTGCATCGGTACAACTCATGATGGCGGTGATGATGGCTCGCTGTTATCACCCAATCCCCTACAGTTGAATGAACGAGTGCCTTGGGAAACAATTCCCAGCCCATGTGATTGGTCACGCCCATCACGGTCATGATGAGCAGAACCACGGTCAGCACCCCGGCATGGATCGGCACCACGAACACCAGCGCGGGAATGAACAGGCCCACGACCGCGGCTTCGAAGGGATGAAAATTCATCGCGGCCCAGGCTGTTGGCGGCCGGCTGGCATGGTGCACGGCATGGACTGCCTTGAACACGCGCGGGCGATGCATCCAGCGGTGCGTCCAGTAGAACCACGTATCGTGGAGCGCGAGATAGACGAGCAGTGAAACCGGCATCCACCATAACGGAAGCGCGTTGGGGTCTGTGTAGATGCGGGTCCAGCCGCGCTGCTGCCAGCCCCACATGATGATGCCTGCCGGAACGCCGTAAATCCCGGCGGAGGCAAGGCTCCAGATGATCTCGCTGCGCATCTGCTGGCCAAGCCCGACATAGTAGCCGGGCCGCATATAGCTGGTAATCCAGGCGAAGATCCCGCTGACCGCAAGATAGCGCAGGGCCACAATCACCGTCATTGACACGGCGGAAAACCAGATGGCGTTCATCGCTGCGGTACCGTCGACACCGAACGGGCAAAAGGAAGGGGGCGCATTTTCACCTGCCCCCTATGCCAAGCCCGCGCGCCATTGGACAGCCTGCCTATGGGGCAGTCCACATTGGCATAAGCGCGCTTCATCGCATTTGCCGGGCGGTCAGACCGCGCGGCGCACCTTGTTGCGGTGCTGGCCGACCCCGCCGCCTGAGGGGCCGTTCCCGCCGGGGCCACGCGGGCGGAAGCTGCGCGGCTGGCCGTCCTTCGGGGCGTCGTTGCGGTCGTTTCGGGGTTGGCGCTCGCCTTGGCCGGCATGGGGCGCTGCAGCCGCACGAACCGGATTGCCGACCGGGCCACGATCATTGCCACGTTCCGCATTGCGCGGGTTGGCATCGCGCGGGCGCCCATCACGGCCCTGGGCGCGGCCACCGGGGGTGCGGTCGTCTCGGCGGCCCTGACCACCACCACGCTCACCGCCATTGCGCTCACCGCCGCCATAGTTCCCGCCGCCACGGTTGCCCGAACGGCCCCGCGCATCGCGGGCGTCGCGGCGCGCATCCTGCTCGGCTTCGTCGGGCTTGCGGCTGGCCACCGGCAAACGCGCAGCTTCAGCAAGGAAACCATCAGGCAGCGGCAGCGGCATGAGCTTGATCTGGGTCAGCTTCTCGATGTCACGCAGATAGGGCTTCTCGTCCGGTGCGCAGAAGCTGACCGCCTCGCCGTCAGCGCCGGCGCGCGCGGTGCGGCCAATGCGGTGGACATACTGTTCCGGCACGTTGGGCAGTTCAAAGTTGAACACGTGGCTCACCCCGCTCACGTCGATCCCGCGCGCCGCGATGTCGGTGGCGACGAGGATGGGGCACGAACCCTGACGGAACGCTTCCAGCGCGGCGGTGCGCTGGGCCTGGCTCTTGTTGCCGTGGATCGCGCGGGCGCTGATCGAGGCGGCGCAGAGGTTGCGCACCACGCGGTCTGCACCGTGCTTGGTCCGGGTGAAAACCAGCGCGCGGTCCAGCTTGCCATCGGCCAGCAGTGCACGAATACGCAGTGTGAGCAGCGCCTGCTTCTCCGCCTGGTTGACGAACGTGACGAATTGGTCGACGCGCTCGGCGGTGCTTGCCTGCGGGGTCACTTCCACGCGTACCGGGTTGTTGATGAACTGCTTGCCGAGGTCAGCAATCGCCTTTGGCATTGTGGCCGAGAAGAACAGGCTCTGGCGTTCCTTGGGCAGCATGTTGGCCACGCGGCGAAGTGCATGGATGAAGCCGAGGTCCATCATCTGGTCGGCTTCGTCGAGCACAAAGATCTCGACCCGGCTGAGCGTGAGCGCGCGCTGGTCGATCAGATCGAGCAGGCGGCCGGGCGTGGCCACCAAAATGTCGACGCCGGGCACTAAGCGGCGGGCCTGCTTGCCCACCGGCACGCCGCCGAACACGCAATCAACGTTGAGACGCAGGTTCTTGGCATAGGCCGCCATGTTCTCGGCGATCTGCGCGGCGAGTTCACGCGTCGGCGAAAGCACCAGCATCCGGCACGAGGCGGGCTTACGCGGCTTCATGTCGGCGGCAAGGCGGTGGAGTGAGGGCAGCGCGAAAGCGGCGGTCTTGCCGGTGCCGGTCTGCGCGATGCCGAGCAGATCGCGGCCTTCGAGCAGCGCGGGAATGGCCTGACGCTGGATCGGGGTGGGGTCGGTATAACCCTTGGTGGCAAGCGCGTGGAGAATCGGCTCGGCAAGGCCAAGGTCGCTGAAATAAGACATAAGAATCCTGTATGATTGAGGCGCGCCAAGCGGCTGGCGCGCAGCAGGGGTCGATCATGCGACCCATGCGTGAATGGGGGGAGCGGGTGGAGCGCAGCCGTCCGACCGGGGCGGAATGAGCCTGTCTCGGCACACCTCACGCTAGCCCGGGCCTGCGGCGGGAAACCCCGCTCGCCGGTCTTGCTATGCGGGCCTTTAAGCGCAATTGCGCAAATAAGCAAGGAAATTGCGCGGATGGCTTGCGCTCTTCCCAAATGCCGCCGGG
>CANEVG010000204.1 GCA_947442095.1 Sphingomonadaceae bacterium | reverse complement strand
TCAGTATGTGGCAATTATATGGCCAATATTATTTGGAATGTAATGGCTCGCCTTATGAATAAATAGTTTTTCAGGCCTTCCGCTTAATGTAAAATTAACGAAACACTCACCGCCTATTTCGAACCCGTACGAGGGAATGTTCGACTCGTGACAGGGTTTTTCCGCAGCCTGACAGGTGGATTTTCTCCGTCATGGCCGGAAATGGGGAACTGGCGACATGTTGCGTGAGGCAGGACGGCTCGAGGAATTCTTCCCGGTCGAATCTTACTTGGACTATGGGTATCGCGCATCGCCGGAAATGGTGGAGCCGTTTCCCGGACCGGGTACCCCCGATGCCCGTTTCTGTGCAGATGAGGTCACGCAATCGGTTTTCTATGTGGCGGCAAAGCGGGCATTCGATATCGCCTTTGCGGCCAGCTTTCTGGTGGTTGCACTGCCAGCCTTGGTGCTCCTTGCGATCATCTTGCAGATCGACAGTCCGGGCCCCCTGCTGTTCATCCAACAGCGCGTGGGCAAGGGCGGCAAGATGTTCGGCTGTATCAAGTTCCGGACGATGCATGAGAATGCCGAGGAACTGCTCGCCGACATCCTCGCACGCTGCCCGGACGCGCGCCGCGAGTGGGAAAGCCATCACAAGCTGCGCGACGATTGCCGGATTTCGCGCTGCGGCAAGATTGTGCGCAAACTCAGCCTCGATGAACTGCCGCAGCTGTTCAACATCCTGCGCGGCGAAATGAGCGTGGTCGGCCCGCGCCCGATCGTGTCTGCCGAAATTGAAAAGTATGGCCAGTTTTTTGCTGACTATACTGCGGTGAAGCCTGGTCTGACTGGGCTGTGGCAAGTAAGCGGACGCAATGATGTCAGTTATGATGAGCGCGTCCAGCTGGACGTGAAGTACCGGGAGCGGGCTTCAATGCTGTTCGATTTAAACATCGTTCTGCGCACCGTGCCCGCCGTGGTGGCTTCACGCGGTTCCTATTAAGGGATCTTGCGACCGACCTGGATTGCCGCGACCGAGCTTTTTTGGTCCAATGGAAGCGCATATGGCGCAGGCAGCTGTTGGCAGTGGAAGAGAGCCGTTAGCGGCATTGGGCAAAGGTCCGCCTGCTCTGAAGGGCTTTGACGGGTAAATCGGTTGTTGGTGCTGGGTCAAATAGCGACGACGGCACTCCGTCCCTCACCTGAGCGGCCCGCCGGTCCAATAACACTATTCCAGATTGGTCGGAGGGTGCTCCAAACAAGGATTACTGGATCAGCGCCAGCAGCAGAAACCAGCCCGCCGCGCCCAGCGTCAGCACCAACCCCCAGCCGAGCATCGAAACCGAGCGCTGGGAGGATGCAAAGCTGGTATATTCTGCCGGTGCGGCCATGTTCTGCTTCTTTTCCCCATCCGGCGATTGATCCGCATCGACGGGACCATGATCGCTTGTTCGTGCTGCAATGCCTGGATTCTTGGCAGTAGCGCCCTTTTCCAGATCTTCGACTGTCACCTGCCTCGTTCTGACACGATTTCCTTAACGATTCAACTCACCCGATGGCCGCAACAAAAATGACCTGCGCAGCCTTGTGCTGCGCAGGTCATGAAGTCTGTAAAACTGGCGAGGTGTTAAAGAACTATGTCGCTGAGCGAAAGGCCGGCGGCGTTGTTCATCTGGATTTGGAAATCGACCGAACCGTTGAGATCGAAATCGATGCCCACCACTACGCCTTTTCCAGCGGCAATGCTGGTGAAGCTGATCATTTCGGCGTTGGCATTCAGAGGCTTAAGGTTGAGCCTGTCTTCGCCGATAGAAAAATCGCTGATGACATCTCGGACGCCCACGCCCACGCCCGAATCGGTTCGGGCGATGAAAAAGAATTGATCGACGCCAGTTCCGCCAAACATCACATCTCGTCCGGCACCGCCCCAGATGCGGTCATCGCCATCGTTGGCTTGGATCGTATCATCACCCTCCCCGCCGAGAAGGAAATCGTCACCATTTCCGCCGCCAAGAACGTCGTTGCCGGAGCCTGCGGTGAGCCTGTCGTTATCTTCACCGCCAAGGAGCAGATCGTTGCCAGCGCCGCCGTTCAGCACGTCAATGCCAGCGCCGCCAAACAGCTTGTCATCACCAGCGCCGCCAAACAGCCTGTCGTCACCCACGCCGCCGTAGAGCTTGTCATCGCCGGTGCCGCCGTCAAGCACGTCATTGCCGTCACCGCCGAACAGGCAGTCATCTCCGGCGTTGCCGTAGAGTTTGTCATCCCCGGCTTTGCCCCAGACAAAGTCATCGCCCCCCATGACCTTAATGATATCGTCATCGGATGTCCCGTTGATACGGTCATCATTATTGGTCGGAGTATTTGCCATGAACTGCCCCTTTTCGAAAACATGCACTCGCCAAAATATGACGAATTATTTACGCCACTTTGACAACACGGAAACTACGTAGGATTAACCTAAAAATCCTGCAGGAATCCTCGCTTTAGGTCAATAAGATAATCATGCAGCGGGGTTTTCATCAACCATCATCAACCATGAGGCTGGAGATGTCGTAAAAGAGATCTTCAATCCGTTGAATACGACTGTATTCGACGTCGAATATCTCATGGTTTTGTCTCAAAGTAGTCGAAATGTTGGATGCGACGATGCGATCGAAGCGATGAGCCGACAACGGATCCCCTGCGCCGTGCGCTTGCGCCCGCGAATCGGCGGCGTAATGGTTGCCGAGCGGGGGATCGAGCTGGAGCCGGGCTGATATGTCCGCCAGCGCGGCATCGGGGTCGGCGGTGAGCCGCGAATAGGTCGTGGCGAAGCGGCGTTCAGACGGGAACCGTTCCCACAGCCGCGCCAGCGCCGTCAGCCGTTCCTCGTAGTAATCGACCGCCGCCGCATCACTGGCAAATTCGCGCGATGTCGAACCGCTGAACAACTTGCGGATCGATCGGATCGTTTCGATCGGTGAACGGATCAGGAATACGGCCGAGCCATGGAAGAATTCGGGGTCGGCATTCACGTCGTAGCGCGAGTGCAGGATCTTGTCGAACAACCGCGTCGCTCCGGGATGGAAGGCGTGTCGCCGGATCTGGTTGAGCGCCAGCACGCCGAGCGCCGACTGGCCAACATAGGCTATGTGCGCCTCGCCATAGCCGCTCACCTGCGGGTGGTTGCAGATGACCTTGGAAAGCGCAGTCGATCCGCAGCGCATGTGGCCAAGCAGGAAGATCGACTGCTCGAAGCGGCAGTTCGGCAAGGCTGCTGCTGCCAGCGAACCGGCGATGGACTTGATGCTCATCGCTCGGGTCGCGCCAATGTGTCGTGGTTATGTCCTAGCGCCCCGATGGCCTCGATCATGCGATGGCGCACGAAGTACCCGGCGATGGCAAAAGCAATGGCGGCCATGGCAGAGCCTGCAGCAACAGCCATGATCCCTTCCCACGCCGGTCCACAGAATTTGAGCAGCACGATGGCACCGGTGACGGCAACAACCGGGGGAATACTGGTCGCCAGGAGGTCATGGATGGCTACACGCCCGGCGCGCGATTCGCGCATCACCATGCGGGCATAGACGATACTCATAACCACACTGGCAGTGCCCGCAGCCATTGCGACGCCGACCGGCCCGAACGGAGTTGCCAAGCATGAGAGCACCAACACCGCAATGGCGGTCGACAACTGGACGCGCAGCATGTCGCGCTGCCGGTCGTGGCAGACGAGGAACGAGGTTGTTACCGCATCGAGCACGCTGAACGCCTTGATCACGCAGAAGGCAATCACGATGGGAACGGCGGGAAGCCATTTTGTGCCCAATACCAGCG
The DNA here is from genome assembly GCA_947442095.1 of Sphingomonadaceae bacterium. Classification (GTDB taxonomy): domain Bacteria; phylum Pseudomonadota; class Alphaproteobacteria; order Sphingomonadales; family Sphingomonadaceae; genus Novosphingobium. Next base: position 2,737 of record CANEVG010000204.1, on the reverse strand, counting down.
GCACGATGTCATTCGCCAGCAATGCCAGCGCGGCGAGCGCCGACCAGGCGACCGTGCCAACCCCCGACAGCATCTTGAGCCAGACGGTCGAATTGTCGAGCCGCTGCTTGTAGCGCGCCGAAAGGTTGGTCTGCGCAATCTTCTGCAATGGTTGCACGAACAGGTCCGATGCCGCCGAAATGATGCGGCTGGATGCTCGGTACAGCCCGGTCGCTGCCGGGGACAGAAGTACGCCCAGCACCAGGTCGGCACCATAGGTGGAAGAGAAATTGAGCATGACCGCCGCATAACGTGCGCGCGACCAGCGCAGGATCTCGCGCACTTTCGCACGCGGTGCGCGCAGCGCCGGATAATCGCTGCAGGCTCGCACGGACATGGCGAGCAGCACCAAGAGGCGGACATAAGTTTGCGCAACCAGTGAATAGAGCCCGAAGCCGTGCAAGAGCAAGTACACTGCGACCGCCGAACCGCAGACATCGCCCGCCAGCGTGTTGAGGTAATAGCGCCGCACCCGCCCCGCGCGCAGCAGCACTGTCTCGTACCATGATGTCAGCGCCACTAAGAAAATGGACGGGGCCAATACCAGAACCAGTGTGGCGACTTCGGTTGCGGCAAACAGTAACGGCGCGGCCCAATGCACCACCACAAGCAAAAATGCGCACACTGCCGCCAGGACCATGTTGGCGACCAGGCAGCTACCGTACAGATCGCCTTCGTCCTGGGCCTTCAGCATGAATTCGTAAGGGCCGACGTAGAACAGGGCGCGCGCTAGGATCAGGAACAGCGAGGCGAGCGAGTAGGCACCGAAGTCGGCGATCGACAAGGTGCGCGTGGCCACGATGGTCACGCCGAATAGCAGCAGTTGCACGATGGCGCGGGAGGCAAAACCGATGCTGCCGCTGACGGCGCCGGCGCGGGTCGATGACACTATCCGGCCCCTCAGAGGCTCAGGATGCGTTCGGGATGGATACGGCCCCGCAGCAGGTCGTAGAGCGCAGCCGCATTGCCGAGCAGCCGCCCGCGCCGGTCGATATAGGGTTCAGGCCAAACGCTGCGCAGCATGTTGGCGGCCAGGTTGCGGGTCATCAGTCGCCAGGCCAGTCGGCGCGGCATGGTGCGCTTGCGCAGCAGGTAGACGGGATTGGCAATCTGCGAATAGCCCAGCCGCTTGCCCGAAGTGCGTCCGCCTTTGGCACCAAGGTGCACACCAGTCAGCAGGTTGGTATAGACCAATACGCCTTGCGCGCCGAGCTGGTAGGAGAAATCCACGTCTTCCTGCCACCCGTAGAGCGGCAGCCGCTCGTCAAACCAGATGCCGCGCGCGGCTTCGGCGCGGATGCACAGATTGCAACCATAGAGTGCAGGCAGAGCGCGTTCCTGGATGATGCGGGGGGCCTCATGGCCATTGGCCATGACAACGGCGTCTTCGAAGGAAATACCGGGCGTCTTAATCCCGTCGGCGAGCAATCTGCCGGTGGCACCGACTAGCGAGGGGCGTTCGATAAATGCCTTTTCGAGCGCTTCAAGATAGTCGGTCGCGGGCACAAAATCGTCGTCGAAGAAAACGATGATATCGGCATTTTCGCCGACGTGGCGCAACGCTGCGTTGCGCTGCCGGGGCAGGCCGCGCTCGGCGAAGATCAATTCGATCGGGCGATCCTGCTCAAGCACCAGGCCCTTGGTGTCTTCTGGACCGACTGCAGAAACGACGATGGAATCGGGCTGACGTGTCTGGCGGAACAGCCAGTCTATACCCAGACAGAGGAGTTCAGGCCTGCCAGTCGTGGCAATGATGACAACGATGCGCACGGCAAGTTGGTTCCCGACATGATTGTGGATTCGCAAACCCCCGATTTGCCTAATTTTGTTACAACTGCAGGTCGTTTGCAAATGTGACTGCGTCGCGCGGGTTTTCGTTCGGTTCAGCCGGACGCCTCAGGCCGAGTGCAAAGCCGCACAGAATGCCCCAGACCAATCCCGGATCGGGCGATGGGGCGGAGACGGATGCGGGGATCAGCGCGACCAGCGCCGCCCAGGCCGCTGCGGCTCCCGCATCGCGCGCGGGATCGCGCGTGGCGATCCATGTCGACCGCGCAAGCGGCTTGAACATGCGCAGCAGATGCAACGCAAGCGCCGCGCAGCCGATCAGTCCGGTTGAACCCAGCACGGCTAGCGCGATGCTTGACGAGCGAAAACTGCCCGGCCCGATCCCAAGCCCGTACGAGGCCGTGAAGGCAGTGATGCCCTGCTTTGCCCAGAACGCGCGTTGCAGGGCCGACGCCGATTGCGCCTTGTCCACCGTCAGACGCGCGCCAGTCTGCGCGAGCGCGTTGGCAATGGCGGGATCAATGATGGCCAGCGCCATCACGCCCGCCAGTGCAAACAGGCCTGCCGCCACCAGGCCGAGCCCTTTCGACAAGGGGATCGCCCGCTGGGCCAGTGCCATCCGCCCCAGCAGGATGCAGCCATAGGCTCCCAATCCGATATAACCTGTGGTCGAAGTCGACAGGATCAGCGCCGTGGTCAGGGCCGCTGCCCCCCAGCCGGTGTAGCGCGGCTGGATGCCGCGCAGCCACAATTCGCAGGTGAAAACCAGCCAGATGAAGCCATAGGACGCATAGACTGCCGATTCGGGAAAAATGCCGGTCATCCGCGCCATGCCGTCCACGGTCTGGTCGAGCTGCGCGTAATTGCCGTTGCGCACGAACTTCAGTGCCGATGCCCAGGCCGTGTTCGC
>CANEVG010000203.1 GCA_947442095.1 Sphingomonadaceae bacterium | reverse complement strand
GATTTCGGGCCGCCGCGATGCCGACATTGCGCCGAAGCAGGGCCTCGATGGCAATCGCAGTCTGGCACTTGAGATCAATGCAACGTTCTTTCTACCGGTTGGTCTGGCGCGGGCGGCAAGATGCCAGTAAGGCGTAAGCGCTGCGTGTTTCCTTGTCCTGCAAGCCCAACCTGAGCCGCGCTGCGGCTGGAATCGCTTGCCTGGCAAGCCTGAAACATGGAGCGGAGAATTTGCTGTCGTCTACAAATGCCCAGCTTTATCCTTGGCTGTCTGGTTCGCGCAGAACGATCCTGTTCAGTTCGACGATGTGGCACTGGATCCATTGTAGGCTGAGCCGCATTAGAGCAGAATCCTCTCGGTGATCATGGGCCGAATCGAAACCAGAGGCTCCCGGATGCAGTTGGGGCCAGGGCATGCCTGAGTACCGCCAAGGCCGGACTTCCCCTTGCTCAAAGCATTGCTAATACTCTCCTTTCGCTCACGAGGTGAAAATGATTACGGTTCAAGAGCTGATGCAGACCAGCGGCGTCGCCTTCGGCACCAGCGGAGCCCGCGGCATGGTCACCGCGATGACCGACCGTGTCTGCTATGGCTACACGCAGGGCTTTCTCGCTTACATGGCCGAACAGGGCGAGTTTTCCAGCGGAATGCGCGTCGCTCTCGCCGGCGATCTGCGGCCCAGCACACCGCGTATCCTGAGCGCCTGTGCAAAGGCAATCAGGGATGCAGGTGGTACGCCCGAGTTCTGCGGCTACGTGCCGACGCCGGCACTGGCCTTGCATGCCTTTGCGAACGCGATCCCATGCCTGATGGTCACCGGCAGCCACATCCCAGCCGATCGCAACGGCATCAAGTTCTTCCGATCAGCCGGCGAACTGCTCAAAGCCGACGAACCCGAGATGGGCCGCCAGGAACTGGACTTGGATCAAAGCCGCTTCGATGCCGATGGCATGCTGGTCTGGCCCGAACCACTTCCGCCCGTGGTCGATGTCGAGACCGCCTATACTCAACGCTACCTCGACCATTTCGGGCGCGGGGCGCTTGCTGGCAAACGGATCGGTATATACCAGCACTCCGCTGTCGGGCGCGATGTTCTTGCCCAGATCGTCCGCGAACTCGGTGCCGAAATCGTTCTGCTTGGCCGATCCGATACGTTTGTACCGGTTGATACGGAGGCGATCCGCCCGGAGGACGTCGTGCTTGCCCGGCATTGGGCGCAGAGCGAACACCTCGATTCCATCGTCTCGACCGATGGCGACTCAGACCGGCCGCTGCTGAGCGACGAGGCAGGAAACTGGCTGCGCGGCGATGTGATGGGGGTGCTCTGCGCCGCCAGCGTTGGTGCAACCAGCGTGGTCACCCCGGTCAGCAGCAACACCGCGTTGGAGCTGGACGGCCGCTTTGCCCGCTGCCGCCGCACGCGCATCGGCTCACCCTATGTGATCGCGGCCATGACCGAGGAACTGCAGGAAGGCTCTGCGGTCGTCTGCGGTTTTGAGGCGAACGGGGGCTTTCTGCTGGGCAGCGCCATTGCCGGGGCGAATGGTGCAACCACCGCTGCCCTGCCGACCCGCGATGCCGTTCTGCCGATCCTTGCTATCCTCACCGCCAGTGCGCCAAGCGTTTCAGCACAAGCAGCAGCCCTGCCCCAGCGCTTCACCTACAGTGACCGCATCACCCCGTTTCCGGCTGAGACGAGCCAGCGCTTTTTCGCGCACCTGCTCGCGGGCGGCACGGCGGCGCAGCTTCAGCGCCAGACGGATCTGTTCGGCAGCTTTGCCGGGGATGCGATGCACATCGACCTGACCGATGGCGTGCGCACCACGTTCTCTAGCGGCGCAATCATCCACTTGCGCGGCTCAGGCAATGCCCCCGAACTGCGCTGCTACAGCGAGGCAGACAGCCCGGAAGCGGCCACCGAGGTCAATCGCCTCGCCCTTGCTGCCGTGGCGGCCCTACCGTCCTGATCCCACGCCGCTGGCGCGCGGGCGACTTCAGCCTTCCATCAGCATCAAGGCATCAAGCGCCACCACGCCCTGCCCCAGGGGATGCAGGATTACCGGGTTGAGATCGACTTCGCGGATCGAGGGTTCACCCCGCAGGATCTGGCCAAGCGTAACGATCAGCTGCGCCAGCGCCGGCACATCAAGCGCTGGAGCACCGCGGTACCCGGAAAGCAGCGCAGCGCTCTTCAGCCGCATCAGTTCCGCAATCACCGCGTCTGCGGTCATGTCAGCGGCGAGCAGGCGTACATCGCCGAGAATCTCGGCGGTCACGCCGCCAAAGCCAGCCAGCACGATCGGCCCCCATGCGGGATCGTTGCGCCCGCCGACGATCATTTCCACCCCGCGCGCACCCATGCCTTCGATCAGCACGCCGTCGAGCATTATGGCGGCGGAATAGGCCGTAACACTGGCATGCATCCGGTCCCACGCGGCGCGCACGGCAGCGCCATCGGTCAGGTTCAGGATCACCCCGCCCGCGTCGCTCTTGTGGCTGAGCGCTGCCGCCTGCGCCTTCATCGCCACGGAATACCCCAGCGCATCAGCCGCTGCGACCGCCGCGTCGGCACTGGTAGCAAACGCGCCCTTGGGGAAAGGAATGCCGAGCGGGCCGAGCAGAGCCTTGGCCTTGTACTCAGGAATGACGCCCGCTTCACTGGCAAGGCCCGGCACAGCGAGCGGCGCAGCCGTGCCAAAAGCTGTATCGCGCGCCGAGAAATGCGTGAGTCGGGTGATCGCGGTGAGCGCGCGCTCGGTGGTGGGGAACCAGGGAATGCCTGCCGCGCGCAGGGATGCGATGCGCTCGGCGGGAACGGCTGCGCCTTCATCGAGCCCCGCGAAGATCAGCGGCTTTGACAAGGGCTGTGCAGAGGCTGCAGCGAGGATCGGCGGAAACTTGATCGCGCAGGTGATCGCTTCGGCCTGGATGATCCCTGCCAGCACAGTCCCCACACGCGGATCGCCTAGCAGTGCCTCAAGGCAGCGCGTGTAGATTGCTGGTTCGGACAGGCCCTGCGCGGTGATATCGAGCGGATTGCTGACCGGCACAAACGGCGGCAGCGCCGCGCGCAGGGCGGGCGAATCAGCATCGCCCAGCGGTGCAAGAGGCAGCTCCAGCCGCTCGGCCAGATCAAGCGTGAGCGCCTTGAACGCGCCGGATTCGCCCAGCACGGCGGTTGCCCCTGCAGGCAACGCGGGACAACGCACCGCGATTTCGGCAATATCGCCCAATTCTTGCAGCGTCTCGGCCATGATCACGCCGGCGCGCTCCACTTTGGCGCGCATCAGGGCGAAGTCGCCTGCCAGCGCGCCCGTATGCGTGGCAGCGGATTCGCGCGCGGCGCTGGATGTGCCCGGGTGAAGCAGCACCACCGGCTTGCCCGCAGCCCGCGCGCGCGCCGCCGCCGCAAGGAACCGCGCGGGCTTGCGGAACTGCTCCACGATCATGGCGATCACATGCGTGTCATCCTGATCGATCAGCCAGTCGACATAATCCTCGACCCCGCTCGCCGCCTCGTTGCCGGTCGAGACCGAGTAGGACACACCGCAGTCGCGCGCGAGCAGCATGGTGCCGAGCACGGCTGCCATCGCACCCGATTGCGAGACGATGCCGATCGCGCGGCGGCCTGCGGGTGGAACGGCGGTGGTCTCCACAAAGGTAAGCGGGATGCGGTCGACATAGTTGACCAGGCCAAGGCAGTTGGGTCCTTCGACCACCATGCCGGCCTCATGCGCGATCCGTCCGATTTCCTCCTGCGCGGCCAGACCCTCTGCCCCGCCCTCGGCAAACCCGGCCGCGAAGATCACGACCCCGCCAACCTTGCGCGCGGCCAGCGCCCGCACGGCATCGAGCACTCCGGCGCGGGGGATCGCGAGCACGGCGGCATCGACGCCCTCGGGCAGCGCCTCGACACCGGGCAGGCAGACACGGCCACCCAGCGTCTCCCGCTTCGGATTGATCGGATAGACCGCCCCGGCAAAGCCATTGGCATCGAGATTCGAAAGCAATGTCGTGCCCAGTGCGCCCGGCTTGTCAGATGCGCCCACCACCGCGACCGAGCGCGGCCGCAGCAGTCGCTCCAGCGCATCGCGGGACATGGCAGCAGGCGTTGGGCGCGAATGGTCGGACACGATACTCTCCGGATTTGGTTATGCATTATAACATTAGTCCGAGCCGAGCGAAACCGCAAGGCAGCCCGCAAGGGCAGATCGACGGAGCAGTAGTATGCAAGGACGCAGCAGGTTGACGGGCAGCCGCGGCTCGTGGCACACGCAGCTTACCACGCGGGTATAGCATAGTGGTAATGCACTAGCCTTCCAAGCTAGCTAGGCGGGTTCGATTCCCGCTACCCGCTCCACATTACCGTCCATCGGCATCCACCAGCATCGTTGCAACCCGCAGAAAACCGGGATATTTTTCGTGTCATCAGGCCGCTTGGTGCCGCTAGCTTCTGCCTAGTTCCGGGCCCTCTGGGGGCCTTGGCAGTGACAAAGCCCCTCGCGCCGTTGTGAGGCCCCCATGCGCTGGGGGCTCCTTGATTCGAGGATGTGACGATGCCGCTTTCCGATGCTGCAGTCCGCAATGCCAAACCGCGGGAGAAGCCCTACAAGCTAGCTGATTTTTCCGGTCTCTATCTCCAGATCCAGCCCAACGGCAGTAAGCTGTGGCGGCTGAAGTACCGCATGCTGGGCAAGGAGAAGAAGCTCTCGATCGGACCCTATCCCGAGATCAGCCTAAGCGAAGCGCGCCGCCGCCGACAATGACTTGATTACCGCAATATTTGACGCCATATCACGTCAGAATAAATGGAGTACGGCAATGGCGATCCAGCACTACGCTGACAATGGCGCTTTTGCGCCGGGCAAGATTGTAAAAGCGCTGCGCACCACCAGTGACGAACTCGCGCGCTCGCTCGGCCTTGGCAAGGACGCGATCCAGCGCAAGGACCGGATTGCCTCGGATCGCACCCAACGCCGTATCCGCCAGATGGTCGAAGTGCTCAACAAGGTCGAGCCGCGTTTCGGTTCGGCGCTTCTGGCCTATGCCTGGTATCGCTCGGAACCGCTCTCTGGTTTCTCGGGCCAGACCGCCATGCAGCTGGTGCAGACTAACCGGGCTGACGATGTGCTGACCTATATCGACGCGGTCGACGCCGGCGTCCACGCGTAATTCCATGCACTTTACCGGGCTGCTCTACCGCGCCCACAATCCAGCCTGGTCGCGAACACCCCTGTCCGGGGAGGGCGCCGCTCGCTTCGGCGGGCGCTTCAACCGGATCGGACGGCCTGCGCTCTATACGTCGCTCGCACCAGAGACAGCGCTCCGCGAGGCCAACCAGGTTGGCACGCTACAGCCGACCACGCTGGTCGCCTATGAGGCCGATATCGGCCCCTTGCTGGATGGCGTAGACATCGCTGCATTGGAGCCCTTTCAGATAAGCCCGGCTGAGCTTGCTGATCCGTCGTGGCGGGACCGGATGCTGTCGGGAAAGCCGGTTCCGACGCAGGAGCTCGCGGAGGCTGCGATCGCACAGGGATTTGCTGGCATCGTCGTCCCAAGCTATGCCCGGGGCGCCCCTGCCGACGCGCTCAACCTCGTCCTGTGGGACTGGGAAGAACGCATCAAGCTTGTTGATGACGACGACCGGCTCGGCCTTCGCAAATCCTGAGGTCTGGCAGAAGTCTGGGCAGACTGATACTGACATCAGCGCGCTGACGACTTGTTCAGCTTTCCGGAAATCCGAACCGATAATAGCCTTTTCGGACACGACAACTGAACAGTTATTCCTGGCTGCAATCGCAATTCCCACTGGACGACATCCGGCTTAAAGCAGAAGCCCAGTCCGGGGATCACGAGGCGCGAACAGGAACGGTTTGTCGGCTTTGAAAACGAACGGCGGTGGCGGGCTGCGGCGTCCACTTATCATTATGGCTCCACGATGACAGCTGTGCCAGCGCTTGCCACCGGCCACTTTACCGTCCAGCTGTGTCCGTATCTGCCTGGACAACCCCCCAAAACCTGCGGATTCTAGCGCGTGGAAATTTATCTGCGTCCGGTTCCATTCACTCTAGAAGCCGCCGATCATTGGGGGCCATTGTGGGGGCCACTCGCTGGGGGCCAGATAAGATGGCCTTCAAGTGCGGGCCACTTACCGAGAAAGTGGCGGGAAATGGCGCTTACAAGTCGATGAAAACCGTATCGGCGGCCTGGAACATCTCGATAAGCTGCTGCCAGTAACGGCGGTTGCGGGCGAAGTGCGAAACTTCACATGCAGCGACTGCACCGACTTTGCCAAGACAGACTTCGGCGACCATGCGGTCGAAACTGGCGCGAGTGACCCCGCCTGCGGCTGATCGGCCAAGATCTTCATCGACGGTCTCGATGCGCGCCCAACCCAGAGGTAATTACCCACCCCCTTGCCAAGGCGGCCAGTGTGTGATTCATCCTGCCTGTGAATCGGGAGGAACTCGAGGGGCTTACGAAGCCTGAGTTGGTCGAGTTGGTGCTGCGCCTGCAGCATCCCGATAAGACCTCGCGGACATCTTCG
>CANEVG010000202.1 GCA_947442095.1 Sphingomonadaceae bacterium | reverse complement strand
GGGGGCGGCTCGGCCACCCTCACCACCGTTTCGGGCGGCAAGCTTACCGCCGCCATCATGGACGGCAAGGTCATGCTGACCGACGAGAAAGGCGGCATGGCCACCGTGACGAAGGCCGACGTGATGCAGAAGAACGGCGTGATCCACGTAACCGACGCGGTATCCTTGCCGAACTGATAGCACTTCAGTCAAAGGAGGGGGGGCTTGCAGCAGCGGCCCCCTTTTCCTGAAGTACCGCCCGGAGCACCGATGGACAGCGCGGTGTTCTTGGCGAAGATGCCCGCAACCGTTTCAAGGAGCCGCTTCCATGCAGATCGATCGCCGCACCGCACTCACTGCTGCCCTGACCACGGCGGCCGCCACCGCCATTCCAGCAACCGCGCAAACCGCCGCCCCCGCTCTCTCGGGCCCGGTTTTCGCGCCAACCCCGGCCCCGCTACCGTTCGATGCCGCCACGATCCCCGGCCTTTCGGCCAAGCTGCTCATCAGCCACCACGACAACAACTATGTCAGCGCGGTGAAGCGCATCGGTGCGATCAAGGGTGAACTCGCAAAGCTCGACATGGCCACTGCGCCGGGCTTCATGCTCAATGGCCTGAAACGCGAGGAACTGATGGCGTGGAACTCGATGCTGCTGCACGAGATCTACTTCTCGTGCCTGGGAAGTGGCGGGAAGCCCGGCACAGTACTAGGCGCGGCAATCGAACGCGATTTCGGCAGCTTCGCGCGCTGGGCGGCTGAGTTTTCCGCGATGGGCAAGGCGCTCGGCGGTGGGTCGGGCTGGGTCCTTTTGCAATGGTCCCCGCACGATGGCCGCCTGACCAACCAATGGGCCAACGACCACACACAGACCCTTGCGGGCGGCACACCGATCCTCGCCATGGACATGTACGAACACGCTTACGCAATGGACTATGGTGCGAAGGCTGCAGCTTATGTCGACGCGTTCATGGCGGCCGCCACGTGGACTGCGGCGGATGCAAGGTTTGCAAAAGTGGCATAGTACGCCTGACTGAAAGACAGGCGGCAAGAAAAGAGCGGGCTCCCATGATATGATCGAGCCAAGCGGTGTTGGGGTTTGCAATTCTGTTGGGCCCGATCCTCACGGCCAAAGCGGCTGAGGATCCAGAAGCCGAATTCGCGCGGCTCTATGCCGCGCTGCGCAGTACCATGCGAAGCCACGATCAGGCTGCGGTAAAGGCCATGCTCGCGCCCGGGTTCGAGACCCTCGACGCGAGCATGGCCGCAAAAACACGGCAGATGACATGCTTGCCCAAGTGGCGTCGCTCGCCGACGATCCGGACCGAACCACAAATACATCCGCCGGATCCGTCGAAATCAACGCGGCCGATGCATTGGCCGTCCAACGTCACACAATGTCAATCAAACGGGCCGTGGCAGACGGCGCGGCCCACCGCGTTCAAGTGATTGCTCTGTCGGACGACGTCTGGACAAAGAACGCGGGTACGTGGCGAATGCTGAAAACGTTTACCCCAGGCCTGACCATGCTGCGCGACGGGAGCATTGTCATCGCTAAAAAACGTCAAGGTCCGCCAGCAGCGCCCGACGAACTGAAGCCCCTCCCCACGACTTCGGCACAGGGAGGATCAGGACATCAAGCCGCCTGTTCCTTGCCCTTCAGAACCTGAACCGGCTCCTTCTTGCCAGCAACGACATCCTTGTCGACAACGACCTCGGTAACGCCTTCCAGCGTGGGCAGATCGAACATCGTATCGAGCAGCAGCCCTTCGACGATCGAGCGCAGGCCGCGCGCGCCAGTCTTGCGTTCGATGGCACGCTTGGCGATCGCTTCCAGCGCGTCATCAGTGAAGGTCAAAGCCACGTCTTCCAGCTCGAAGAGCTTCTGATACTGCTTGATCAGCGCGTTCTTGGGTTCGCGCAGGATCTTGACCAGCGCCTCGATATCGAGATCATTGAGCGTGGCGATCACTGGCAGACGGCCGACGAATTCGGGGATCAGCCCAAACTTGAGCAGGTCTTCCGGCTCCGCCTTCTGGAGCAGCTCGCCGACCTTGCGCTTGTCCGGGTCTGCCACATGCGCGCCGAAGCCGATCGAGCGCTTCTGCAGGCGGTCCGAGATGATCTTCTCAAGGCCCGCAAACGCCCCGCCGCAGATGAACAGGATATTGGTCGTGTCCACCTGCAGGAATTCCTGCTGCGGATGCTTGCGTCCGCCCTGCGGCGGAACTGAAGCGGTGGTGCCTTCCATAAGCTTGAGCAGCGCCTGCTGCACGCCTTCGCCCGAAACGTCACGCGTGATCGAGGGATTCTCGGCCTTGCGGCTAATCTTGTCGATCTCGTCGATGTAGACGATGCCGTGCTGCGCCTTCTCGACATTGTAGTCGGACGACTGGAGCAGTTTCAGGATAATGTTCTCGACATCTTCGCCCACATAACCGGCTTCGGTCAGAGTGGTGGCGTCTGCCATGGTGAAGGGCACGTCGAAGGTCTTAGCCAGGGTCTGCGCGAGCAGGGTCTTGCCCGAACCGGTGGGGCCGACGAGCAGGATGTTCGACTTGGACAGCTCGACTTCACCGGTGCCCTTGCCGCTGTGCTTCAGCCGTTTGTAATGGTTGTGAACCGCCACCGAAAGCACGCGCTTGGCGCGGTCCTGGCCGATCACGTAATCGTTGAGCGTCGCAAAGATGTCACGCGGCGTGGGTACACCACCATCCTTCTTACCGGCGAGACCGGCCTTGGTCTCTTCGCGGATGATGTCGTTGCACAGTTCAACGCATTCATCGCAGATGAACACGGTGGGGCCAGCAATGAGCTTGCGCACCTCATGCTGCGATTTGCCGCAGAAGCTGCAGTAAAGCGTGCTCTTGGTATCCGATCCGGAAAGCTTGGTCATTCTTAGATCCCAGACGCCTCTCCACGAGAAGCGGGCCCAATTATCCTACTACCCAACGGGCATTAATCAACCGGACACGAAAATAGCGAACATTCCCTAACCCCAGCGCGCAAGCATAACGGCTAAAGCACTGGAGTCATGTAAAAATCACGAGGTAGGTGCACCGCCCGAACCTTCTTCACCCCCGACCTGATCGGATGCGGGACGCGATTCGAACACCTTGTCGACGAGTCCGAACTTGAGCGCCTCTTCCGCCTCAAGGAACGTATCGCGGTCCATTGCCTTCTCGATTTCCTCGAGTGTGCGCCCGGTGAACTTTACATAAAGGTCGTTCATCCGCGAACGGATGCGCAGGATCTCGCGCGCCTGGATCTCGATGTCCGAGGCCATGCCGCGCGCCCCGCCCGAAGGCTGGTGTACCATGATCCGCGCATTGGGCAGTGCCACGCGCAGGCCCGGCTCACCGGCAGCAAGCAGGAAGCTGCCCATCGAGGCGGCCTGGCCAATGCACACGGTCGAAACGCGCGGGCGAATGTATTGCATGGTGTCGTAGATCGCGAGACCCGCCGTCACCGCGCCGCCAGGCGAGTTAATGTACATCGAGATGTCTTTCGACGGGTTCTCGGATTCGAGGAACAGCAGCTGTGCCACGATCAGCGAAGCCATATTGTCCTCGACCTCCCCTGTCACGAACACGATGCGTTCGCGCAGCAGACGGGAGAAGATGTCGAAGCTGCGTTCGCCGCGGCTGGTCTGCTCGACCACGACCGGAACCAGCGCCCCGGTGACGGGATCGTGGGTGAAACGTCCTTGATTGCCATAAACCGATGCGCCGTGGGCGCCGAACAGATCGAGCATAGAGTCCTCTCGTGTGTGCCGTGCCTATGTCGCGTGCCACGCCGGGATGTTCAAGGGCGTTAACCCCACATCCGCGCAAACCGCGCGAAAAGTGGTGCAAGAGTCTAATCCGAGATCCGCGAAAGAGCGAATTGCGGTGCGGTGCCAGCCCTCTCCCCCGCCCGTCCACCCAGTCCGGGAGCGCTCGTGGGTGGACGGGCGGAGAGAGGGCTGGCACCGCTCTATCCGAAACCTAAGTTTCGGATCAGACACCAAAAGGTGCCAATGCACCGCGAAATCGGCGCGGACTGCCCCCGGATGCGCTTGCGCCGGGTCGCGCTTGCCCCCAGCATCGGCGAAATTGTTTTAGGGGCCCTGTATGTCCAGATTCGCGCGACCGGCGTTTTGCACCGTATTCCTTGCTGCCACTGCACTTGGCGGCACGGCTTGCCACGCGCAGGAGAACCATAAAAAAGAGACTGTCAGCACATACCTCGCGCGGATCAAGGCGATCGACAAGGCGGGGCCGAAGCTGAACGCGGTCATCGCGCTCAATCCCGATGCCGCCAAGGCCGAAGCCGCCGTGCGCGCCGTGCAGGGTCCGCTTGCGGGCAAGGTGATCCTCGTGAAAGACAACATCGAGACCGCCGATCCCATGCCGACCACGGCGGGCAGCCTGGCCCTGAAGGACAACCGCACCGGGCGTGACGCCCCGTTCATGCTGGGCTTGCGCGCTGCCGGCGTGGTCGTGCTGGGCAAGACCAATCTTTCCGAATGGGCGAATATGCGTTCTGGCGCGTCCTCCAGCGGCTGGAGCGGGGCGGGCGGGCAGACGCGCAATCCCCATGCGCTGGACCGTTCGCCCTGCGGCTCGTCCTCGGGCAGCGGCGCCGCGATTGCGGCCGGCCTTGCCTGGGGCGCGATCGGCAGCGAAACCGATGGCTCGATCACCTGCCCCGCTTCGGTCAACGGCATTGTCGGTTTCAAGCCCACCGTCGGCCTCGTCAGTCGCACCCATGTCGTCCCGATCAGCCACAGCCAGGACACCGTCGGCCCCATGACCACGACTGTGCGCGATGCCGCGCTGATGCTGACCGCGATGGCCGGGTCCGACCCGGCAGACCCCGCGACCGACAAGGCCGACGCGCATAAGACCGACTTTGCCGCAGGCCTTGCCGCTGCCAGCCTCAAGGGCGTGCGGCTGGGGGTGCTGCGCAAAGGCCTGGGCAACAATCCCAAGGTGATCGCGCTGTTCGACAAGGCGATGGCCGATCTCAAGGCGGCGGGCGCAACGCTGGTCGATATCGATTTCGAAGAGCCCGAAGAAATGGGCCGTGATGAGTACACCGTGCTGCTTTATGAACTGCGCACTGATCTGGGGGTCTATCTCCAGTCGCTCCCCGCGTCCTCGTTCAAAGACACACCGCCCATCCGCACACTGGCCGATGCCATCGCCTTCAACACGGCGCATCCGGAAGAGCTCAAGTGGTTCGGGCAGGACAGCTTCGAAGAGGCCGTGGCGATGACCGATGTGGCCGTTTACCAGAAAGCGCGTGCGAATTCGCTGCGACTGGCGGGGCGCGAGGGGATCGACAAGCTGCTCGCCGAGCACGCCGTCTCGTTCCTGATCGCGCCGACCGGCCCGCCCGCCTGGCCAATCGACCTTGTAACCGGCGATCACAGCATCGATGTCGGCATGGGCAGCATGGCCGCGATTGCCGGCTATCCGCACCTCACCGTGCCGATGGGCGCGGTGGAAGGGCTACCCATTGGCCTCTCGTTCATGGGCGCGCAATGGGACGACAAGCGCGTGCTAGAAGCGGGTGCAGCCTATGAACGGGCGCGCACGGTGCCCGTGCCGAAGCCCTCGTTGAAGCGCTGGGGGGAGTGAGCCGCTAACCTCGGCTGCGGCGCAGCGCGTCGAGCGCTGCCAGTTCGCGTTGCAGATTGAGGTGGCGCGCCTCGGCCTGGTGGAGCGCGGCCTGCTCGGCGCGGGTCTTATGCAGCCGCGCCGACTAGCGCGCCAGCCGCCGCCCGGAATCGCGCGGCATAAACGCGATCACATCGGCCAGCCCTGGCCGACGCGCGGGCACCAGCGCGCGCGAGCGGGGCAAGGGCGACAGCTGGGGTACAGCCTGCGCATCGGCCAATGCAGCCAAAGCTGTTGCGGCCGCCGGAGCCGCTGGGGCCACCGGGGCACGCAACTCCGCAAGGGGGTTCGGGCAGAACCGGCAAAATCAGCGCCGGCAACGGCGCTGCGGCAGGTTCCAGCGCCTGAACTGACACGTGTTCTGGCGCATGCTCCAGCTTTGGCGGCGCGACAGGGCCAGGTGCTTCCACTAACCTTTCAGGCTGTGATGGCAGCGCCAGCGCCAGCGCCGGTTCGGCCTGCAGACACAGATCGCGCACGCCGCCGGGTTCCAGTTCGGCCGCGGGATTGACAGGCGGGGACGCGGATGGCGGGGACGCGGATGGCGGGGACGCGAAGCTATGCGGTTGCGAACGGTCTGCATCGGTGTCCCCTCCCCGGGTCCGTGCCTGTTCAATTCTCTCATGGGCTGATTGACAGGGTGAATAGGCAGGAATGCTTGAGACTTTCTGCGGATCCGCGCACGAAAAAGGGCGCCCCTCGCGGAGCGCCCTCTTGCGATTTTCAGTTCTAGACCGAAAGACTTAAGCCTCAGCAGCCTTCTTCTTGGCAGGAGCCTTCTTCTTCGGCGCGGGGGCCACGTCCTCAGCCGGGGCGGCTTCGGCAGCAGGCTCGGCAGCCTTCTTTTTGGCCGGTGCCTTCTTGGCAGGCGCTATGGTTTCGGTCTGGGCTTCTGCTTCGGCCTCAGTC
>CANEVG010000201.1 GCA_947442095.1 Sphingomonadaceae bacterium | reverse complement strand
GAGATACAATGTGCCTGAAACCGCCCATTCCGAATTCTGGAAAGGCATCAAGCCGGTCGAGAAGGTGTTTCGGGAAGGGGGCCTTCCGGAAGTCTATCTTTCCAAGATCGCCGAGGGCGATGAACGTTACTGGGTGCCAATCAGCGAGACGGTGAGTTCCAAGCCCGTCTGGATCAGCCCTTCCAAGAACATGTGGGCCGACGTGCTTATGTCGAAGTCGGCGGGCCTGGTGAACCGCCACTATCACCCGCACCCGATCTGGGCCTACACGATCAGCGGCAAATGGGCTTACCTTGAGCACGAATGGACCGCCACCGCGGGCGACTTCGTCTACGAGACACCCGGCGAGAGCCACACGCTCGTCTGCTATGAGCACGAGGACCCGATGAAGGTGTTCTTTGTCGTTTCCGGGCCGCTGATGTGGCTGGACGATGATGGCAACACCACCGGACACTTTGATGTCTTTGACTACATCAAGAACGCGCGCGAGCATTACGACCGCGTCGGCATCGGTGCCGACTATGTCGATACGCTTATCCGTTGAACGGGATCCGCTAAAAGGAGCGCTGCCATGAATGCCATGACTTCCCCGCCTTCGAGCAAGAAGGAAATCGTCGATGTCGGCTTTGCGCACCGCGATCTCGTGGCGCGGCTGAGCCCCGGCGGGCGCTACATCGATGCGCAAACCGACGTAGACAGCCCCTGGGTGCCTTTTGGCGACAACGCCGCGATCAAGCATCTGGCGTTCGACGTGCGGCAGGGGATCTTCTCGAACATCCTGTGGGTGAAGAGCCCGGGCACCATCGGCACGCACTTGCATCGCGGCACCATCGTGATGGTCTGCATCGAGGGCAGCGTGCGCTATCTGGAGTACGACTGGATCGCCTCGCCTGGCGGTCTGATCCTCGAAGTGCCCGGAGAAAGCCATACGCTGGTGACCGAGCATCCCGAAGGCGTGAAGCTGTTTGGCTGGATGCAAGGCCCGATCGAGTTCTACGACGACACCGGCGCATTCGTCGAAACCACCGACGTCTGGTGGTTCATAAACCACTACGAGACCTACTGCCGGGAAAACGGCATTCCCATCAATCCCAAGCTTTACCTATAAGAGGCATCACCATGGCGACCATGACCGCACCCCCGTCCGGGGCCTACAAGATCGTCGATGTGCCTGAGCTTTACGGGGCCCTCATCAAGTCGAAGGGCATCGAGGGCACGTATGTCGGCGCCTCGGAAGCCGAGAGCCCCTGGGTCCCTTTCGGCGACAACGCCGCGATCCGCCATCTAGCGTTCGACGTGCGCGACAACGTCTATGTCAACATCCTGTGGATCAAGGGCCCGGGCGTGATCGGCACCCACAAGCATCGCGGCCGTGTCTGGGCGGTGGGGCTTGAAGGCTCGTTCCGCTATTTGGAATATGACTGGGTCTGCCGCCCGGGCGAATTCATCACCGAAACCCCCGGCACCGCGCACACGCTCGTCACCGACGATCCGAACGGTATGAAAGCGCTGTTCCACATGCAGGGCGCGAACGAGTTCTTCGACGAGAACGGCAACCATGTTGAAACGCTCGATGTGTGGTGGTTCATGAACCACTACGAGACCTATTGCCGCGAGCACGGCATCCCGATCAACAAGCAACTCTACCTCTAGGGGGGCGCTGGCACGTGGTTCCCAAGCTCACTTCCACCGCGGTGGGCACATACTTGCGCGATTGCTGGTATGTGGCGGGCTGGGCAGCCGATCTTGGGACTGAGCCGCAGCAAAGGGTGTTTCTGGAGGAACCCATCGCGCTGTTCCGCGACGAAAGTGGCAAAGCCAACGCCGTCTCTGGTCGCTGCCCGCACCGGTTCGCGCCCTTGGGGCAGGGCAAGGTGATGGAGGGCGCGCTGATGTGTCCCTACCATGGCCTTCGCTTCGACGGTACCGGGGCTTGTGTCCACAACCCGCATCCCGGCGGACAGCTCCCCGAAAACCGACTGCGCGTTTATCCGCTTGCGGAGCGGCACGCGCTCCTGTGGATCTGGATGGGCGATGCGTCCAGCGCCGACCCCGCGCTGATTCCGGATTTCAGCTGGCTTTCCAATTCCCGCTGGGAGGCCGTGCGCGGCGCGACGCTCGCGGAGGGGCATTACGAGCTCTACAGCGACAATATCCTCGATCTCAGCCATGCCAATTTCGTCCACCCCGCGCTGGTCTCTGCCGCCTTCACCGAGGGAGACCGCAAGTTCTGGCAGGACGGCGAGACGGTGCATGCAGAATATATCCGCCTAGATGACTACCTGTCTGAAGGCATCGGCGGGATGCTCGGGCGGATCGGTCAAAAGCAGGATTTCTACGGCTGGGTCGTCTGGCATGCACCCGCCGTGCTCTATTTCGATTTCCGCGCGGGCCCTCCGGGCACCCCGCGCGAGGACTGCACGCTGCTGCCATCGATACACGCCTTCACACCCGAAACGCCGGACACGACGCATTACTTCTGGGCCACCGCCCGCGATTTTGCACTGGGCGATGCAGAGTTCACCGCAGGCATGCACGCCGCGCTCGAATTCGCGTTCGAGCAGGAGGACATGCCCCTCATCCGCGACAGCCACCGCCTGATGCGCGGCGCAGACTTCTGGGACCTTCAGCCGCTCGTGCTGGGCGGCGATGGCGGCGGCGTGCGCGCAAGGCGTATGCTGCAGCGCCTGATAACGCGTGAGAAACTGCCGCAAGCAGCCGAATAGCGCTGCAACGGAGAGGACAAGCAAGAATGGCAATACTGGACCGCTTCGATATCAAGGGCCGCAGCGCATTCGTCACTGGCGCGGCCTCGGGCATCGGGCTTGCCTATGCCGAAGCCATGGCGGAAGCCGGAGCGAGCGTGACGCTGACAGATATCGACGCCGAAGGCGCGGAGCGCGAGGCCGCCCGCCTGCGCGCCGAAGGTTACATGGCCCGCGCCGACAGGCTGGATGTGTCTGATTGGGATCAGGTCGTCGCCGCATTTGATGCCCATGCGGCGGCTTACGGCGGGCTCGACATCTGCTTTGCCAATGCCGGGATCGATACCGGTGCAGGCTTTTGGAACCCCGCCGGGCACCGTAACCCCGAAGGCCAGGTCGATACCTATGATCACACCCGCTGGGACAAGTCGATTGCGGTCAATCTTACCGGCGTGTTCTACACCGTGAGCAACGCGGTCAGGATCATGAAACAGCCTGGCCGCGCCAATGGCCGCAGCGGCGGCTCGATCATCGCCACAGCCTCCAACGCCGGTTTCGTAACTGAGCCGATTGTCGGCCTGCCCTACATGCCCGCCAAGGCCGGTGTGCTGCACATGGTCCGCGCCCTGGGCCTCGAACTTGCCGACTTCCGCATCCGCATCAACGCCATCGCGCCGGGGCCGTTCGTTACCAACATCGGCGGCGGTTGGCTCAAGAAGGATCCGGTTGCGCGCAAGGCCTGGGATGCCATCGTGCCGCTGGGCGCGGTTGCGGAAACCGAACAACTCAAACCGCTGGCCTTGCTGCTGGCCTCCGATGCGTCGGACTACATGACAGGGAGCCACGTTGTGATTGATGGAGGCATGATGCTGGGGAAATTCCAGTGAAGCAGGTGCTGATCCTCGGCGCGGGGCTCGCGCTCGCAGGCACCGCGCAAGCGGCACAGAAACTCGGCGAAGTGCAGCCGCAGCGCAGTCCGGAGCAGGTCTATTCCGCCGTCTGCGGCTATTGCCACGGCCAAAATGTCGGCCCGGTCATCCGGGGAAGGGGCCTTCCGCCCGAGGCGACCGAATTCATCGTGCGCCACGGCCAGAACGCCATGCCCGCCTTCCGCCCCACCGAAATCTCGCCCGGCGAACTCAAGGCACTGGCCCAATGGGTCGAAAAGAGCGCCGCCGATCCGAAGGAAAAAGGCCAATGACCGCTTCAATCGATCGCCGTAGCCTGCTGGCCGGGGGCGTCGCCGGGGCAGCAGCCGTTGGCCTGAGCGGCGGAGCAAGCGCCAAGACCATGCTCGCCAAGGGCGTGCGCAAGGCCGATTTCGCAGGGGCCGTCGCCGCCATGCGCAAGGTCGTGGGCGATGAATGGGTCTTTGCCGATCCAGCCGCTGTCACCCCGTGGAAGAAGTCCTATACTCCCGATCCTTACGGCAAGCATGTGCCCGTCGGCGCGGTCTGCCCCGAGAACGTGGAGCAGGTGCAGGCTATCGTGAAGATCGCCAACCAGTTCCGCCAGCCCATCTGGCCGGTCTCCACCGGCAAGAACATGGGCTACGGCATGACCACCACCGCATCACCGGGCCAGATGATCCTCGATCTCAAGCGCATGAACCGGATCATCTCGGTCGATCCGGAGCTGTGCACTGCGCTGGTCGAACCCGGTGTCACCTATCGCCAGCTCAAGGACTACCTTGTCGAGAACAACATCCCGCTGTGGATCGACGTGCCCACGGTCGGCCCGGTGGTCGGCCCGGTCGGCAACACGCTCGATCGCGGCGTCGGCTACACGCCTTATGGCGAGCATTTCATGGTCCAGTGCGGCATGGAGGTCGTTCTGGCGGACGGCGAGATCCTGCGCACCGGCATGGGCTCCACCAAGAACCCCTCAGCGTGGCAGGCGTTCAAGTGGGGTTACGGACCATACCTGGACGGCCTGTTCACCCAGTCCAACTTCGGCATCGTGACGAAAATGGGCATGTGGCTCATGCCCGCGCCGCCGGTCTACAAGCCGTTTGTCATCCGTCACAAGAAGATGGAAGACGTCGCCCGGATCGTCGAAGCCATGCGCCCGCTGCGCATTGCCAATATCGTGCCCAACGTCGTGCTTATGATGGGCGGCGCTTACCAACTCGCCATGTTCAAGAGGCGCAGCGAGGTGTGGGACGGCGCAGGGCCGATCACCGACGAGGCCGTCGCAAAAGCGGCTGCGGCCAACAACCTCGGCATGTGGAACACTTATATCGCGCTCTACGGCACCGAGGGCATGATTGCCGAAAGCGAGAAGATCATCCGCGCCGCGTTTGGCGCGATCGACGGCGAGGTGCTGACCGAGGCCGAAGTCGGTGATAACCCGTGGTTCCACCACCACGCCACGCTGATGCAGGGCGGGCTCAATCTGGACGAGATTGGCCTCGCACGCTGGCGCGGCGCCAAAGAAGGTGGGGGCGGCGGCGGCCTTGCCTGGTTCGCCCCAGTTGCCCCGGCCAAAGGCAGCGAAACCCAGGGCCAGGTCGAACTCGCCAAGCAGATTCTGGGCAAATACGGCTTCGACTATACCGCCGCCTTCGCCATCGGCAGCCGCGAACTGCACCACATCATCGCGCTGCTCTACGACAAGTCTGACCCAGCCGAGGAAAAGCGGGCGGACGATTGCTACCGCGAACTCGTAACCGTCTTCGGCGACAAGGGCTGGGCGAGCTACCGCACCGGCGTCCACGCCATGGACCTTGTTGCCGAGCAGTTCGGCACCGTGAACCGCGCGTTCAATGCCAAGCTCAAACAGGCGCTGGACCCCAACCACATTATCGCCCCTGGAAAGTCAGGAATCGCTTGATGATCAGGAAAACGCTTCTGGCGCTCGCCGCCGCTCTGCTCTCCACCACCGCGCAGGCACAGGAAAAGCCGCTCACGGTTGAAACTCTGCGCACCAGCGAAGGCTCGCTGTTTGCCAATATCGCGCTGATCAAGGGCGAAAAGGACGCGGTCCTCGTCGATGCGCCGTTCACCCGCGCTGATGCGCACCGCGTCGTCGCGATGGTGCTCGATAGCGGCAAGCACCTCACCACGATCTTCGTGACCCATGATCACCCCGACCATTTCTTTGCTATGGAAGTGCTGCAGGATGCCTTCCCCGATGCAAAAATCGTCGCGCATCCAGTGGTTGCAGCAGATATCTGGCGTTCGCTGCCGTTCAAGGTGAAGCGCTGGTATCCGGTCCTCGGCGTCAACGCGCCGCGCCATCCCACCGCCCCCGCTGCGCTGGACGGCGATACGATCATGCTCGAAGGCAAGGAGCTGAAGGTCCTCGGCCCGGTGCAGGGCGACCATGTTCACGCGACTGCGCTGTGGGCCCCCTCGATCAAGGCGCTCTTCCCGGGCGATCTGGTCTACAACCAGATGTACCTCTGGATGGGCGAACACGATGCCGCCGCAATTGCTGCTTGGGGCAAGGCGAACGACAGCTTCATCGCGCTGAAGCCCGAAATCGTCGTCTCTGGTCATGACAAGCAGGGCCTGACCAACGATGCATCGGGCCTGGAATTCACCCGTCGCTACATTGCCGAATGGCCCAAGCTGGTTAGCGCTTCAAAAGATAGCGCCGATCTGCGCGCCCGCGTGAAGAAGGCCTTCCCCGAAGCGGTCGACGTGCTCGGCGATTTCCTCCTCGGCAATTCCTCGCGGGTAGCCAAAGGGGAGCAAGCGGCATGGACGGAATGACCTTCGCGGGCAAAGCTGTTCTTGTCACAGGCGGCGCGACCGGCATCGGCCGCGCCGCCTGCGTGGCCTTTGCCGCACAGGGCGCGAAAGTGCTGATCGGCGATATCGACCAGCGTGCTGAGGAGACGGTCGCGATTATCCGGCAGTCGGGCGGTGAGGCGGGTTTC
>CANEVG010000200.1 GCA_947442095.1 Sphingomonadaceae bacterium | reverse complement strand
GTGCTCGGCGGCAACACGGATCCGATCATAGATTTCCGTGCCCATCTTGCCGATCTCGCGCGCTTCGCGGGCTAGGCCATCCTGCCGCCAGACCTGGGCGATCGTGCGCGCGATGGCGACGAGGTTGGTTGGTGAGGCGAGCAGCACGCGGCGCTCGAAGGCATAGTCCCACAGCCCCGGATCGCGTTCCAGCGCGGCGGCGATGAAGTGCTCGCCCGGTACAAACATCAGAACGTAGTCCGGCGCTTCGTCGAACTGGCTCTGATAGCTTTTCGCGCCCAAGGTCGCGATGTGGTTGCGCATCGATTGCACGTGCGCGTTCAGAGCGAACTTGCGGGTATCGTCGTCCTCTGCCTCGAACGCATCCTGATAGGCGTTGAGCGAGACCTTGGCGTCGATCACCAGCAGCTTGTTGCCGGGCACCTTCACGATGGCATCGGGGCGCAAACGCCCGTCCTCGGTGTCGACCGAATGCTCGGTGACGAAATCGGTATGCTCACTAAGTCCGCACTGTTCGAGTACGTTGCGCAGTTGCAGCTCGCCCCAGCGCCCGCGCGTCTTGGGGCCGTTGCGCAAGCTGTTGCCTAGCTGCAGCGCGGCGGTGCGCACGGCTTCCTGGCCAGCCCTCATCGATTCGATGAGGCCGGTCAGCTGGCCGAAGCCGTCGACACGCTTGGCTTCCAGTTCCTGAACTTGCTGCTCATACTTCTCGAGCCGCGCGCCGACGGGTTCGAGCACGGCCTTGAGCCGGTCCGCACTGGTCTTCTCGCTTTCGGCAAAGCGCGCGCTGGCGCGGGTGAGGAAGGCCTCCTGCGCCCGTTCGAGCACCTTGTGCCCGGCATTCTCGAATTCCTTGCGCAAACCTTCCTGCGCTTCGACCAGCAGACGCTTTTGCTCGGCAAAGTTCTCCGCATCGGCCTTGAGGCGCTCCAACTCCGCGCGCAGGTTTTCGCGGTCCGTACGCACCATACCAAGCTCGGCGCGCATCCGCTCAGCCTCCCCGGCGCGTTCGTGCGCGGCGGCAAACTGTGCGGCCAGCGTGTCGCGCTCCTCGCGGATCACTCCGACTTCCTCGGCCAAGGCATCATGCCGCCCGGCCTTCACGCTCGCGGCGGCCAGCTCGGTGATCGCGCGGCGGAACTTCTCGTCAAGTTCGCGCGCCTCACCATCACGCGCAGCAAACCGCGCCTTCCATTCGGCAATCGGCCGCGCGCCCATGATCCAGCCGACGGCAAGGCCGACGAGCAGTGCAAGTATCAGAAAAACAAAGACAAAAATTGTGTCCACGCCGACTTCAGTTCCGGGACGAAGCATGAACCCACCCTGACTTTCCCTTTAGCACAAGCTGCGCTGCCTCACGCTGCGCGGCGCAGCTTTTCCAGCTTCTTGAGCACCATGCCGCGCTTCAGCCGCGAGAGGTGGTCGATGAACAGGATGCCTTCGAGGTGGTCCATTTCGTGCTGCAGGCAGGTTGCCATCAGGCCGTCCATGTCTTCCTCGTGGACTTTGCCGTCAAGGTCCTGCCAGCGCGCGCGGATGCGCGCGGGGCGCTCCACTTCGGCGTACATTTCGGGGACCGAGAGGCAGCCTTCGTTGTAGACCTTCAGGTCTGCGGAAGGCGCGAGGATTTCCGGATTGATGAACACCTGCGGTTCGCGCTTGGTCGGCTGATGGTGGTGGTGATGGCCATCGTGCGCGCAGGCCACTGGTTCGGCATCCGGGTCTTCGGGCTGCAGATCGATCACCAGCACGCGCAGCGGCACGCCGACTTGCACGGCGGCAAGTCCGATGCCCGGCGCATCGTACATCGTCTCGAACAAATCGGCGACGAGGTCACGAAGCTCGTCGTTAAACTGCGTGACGGGGGCGGAGATCTGCTTGAGGCGCGGATCGGGAACTTCGAGGATTTCGCGGATAGCCATGTTGATCAGATAATCGCGGCAAGGCAAACCCGCAAGGTGCTGTGCGCTGCCAGATCCTTCCCGTTTTTCCCGAAGGGACAAATGGGGAGGTGGACCGCCCGAAGGGTGGTGGAGGGGGATTTACCCCTTCCGCAGCGTTTCGCACTGCCTCCTCTCCATTTCCGCTGCGCAAAAATGGGGACAATCATTTACCCGAGCGGCCGCCTCGCGCGCAGCGCCTGCGCCAGGGTGCCCTCGTCCAGATAATCAAGCTCGCCGCCCACCGGCAGGCCGTGCGCCAGTTGGGTCACGCGCAGCGGCAGCGTCTCGATGCGTTCGGCGATATAATGCGCGGTCGTCTGGCCTTCGAGCGTGGCGTTCATCGCAAGCACGACTTCATCGATCCCGCCTGCCGATACGCGCGCCAGCAGCTTGCCGATAGTGAGGTCTTCGGGGCCTATGCCCTCCAGCGCCGAAAGCCGCCCGCCGAGCACGTGATAGCGCCCGGTGAACAGCCGCGCGCGATCCAAAGCCCACAGGTCGGCTACATCCTCCACCACGCAGAGCGCGCGGGCATCGCGGCGCGAATCGGTGCAGATGGCGCAAGGGTTTGCGGTATCGACATTGCCGCAAGTGTCACATTCCACGAGGCGGCCCTGCACCGCGTTCAAGGCGTTGACCAGTTGGGTCAGCCCGGTCTCGCGCCGCTTGATCAGCCACAGCACCGCGCGCCGCGCCGAGCGGGGCCCGAGCCCGGGAAGCCGCGCCAGCGCATTTGCCAGTGCTTCGATCTCTTGCGATGCCATGGCGGCACAGATAGGGCCTCGCCCATCAAACGGAAGGCTTTTTGCACACCATGCGCGTGATCTTCATGGGCACTCCCGAATTTGCCGTGCCGACGCTGACCGCATTGGCGGCGGCCGGGCATGAGATCGTGGCGACTTACGCCCAGCCGCCGCGCCCGGCAGGGCGGGGCAAGAAGCTGCAGTCTTCAGCCGTGCAGCAAGCGGCAGAAGCACTTGGCATTCCGGTGCGCACGCCGGTCAGCCTGAAGGACGCGGAGGTGCAGGAGGCCTTTGCGGCGCTGGAGGCGGACGTGGCGGTCGTCGCCGCTTACGGCCTGATCCTGCCGCAAGCCATTCTCGCTGCGCCCCGGCTCGGCTGCCTCAATGTCCATGGCTCGATCCTGCCGCGCTGGCGCGGGGCTGCCCCGGTGCAGCGCGCGATTCTGGCAGGCGATGCGCTGACCGGAGTGACCATAATGCAGATGGAATGCGGGCTCGATACCGGACCGATGCTGGCCTTGGGCGCGATGCCGGTGGGCAGCTATACGGCGGGTGAGCTGACCACGGAAATTGCCGAACTCGGCGCAGGGCTGATGGTGCAAGTGCTGGCCGATGTCACCGCGTTCACGCCTACCCCGCAGCCGGATGAAGGGGTGACTTATGCCCACAAGATCGACAAGGCTGAGAGCCGCATCGATTTCACGCAAAGCGCCGAGCAGGTGGAGCGCCAGGTGCGTGCCTTCGCGCCCGCGCCGGGTGCGTTCTTCGAGCTGGAGGGCGAGCGGTACCGGGTGCTCGAGGCGGACGTGGTCGATGGCAGCGGCACGCCGGGCACGACAGTGGATGATGCGCTGACCATTGCTTGCGGCGAGGGTGCGATCTGTCCGCTGATCGTGCAGCGTGCGGGCAAGCCGGCGATGGATACCGCGGCCCTGCTGCGCGGACGGGGGATTGCGGCGGGGATCAGCCTTGCTTGAGGTCCGGCAGCACACCCTGACCCCCTCTTCTGAAGAGGAGGGGGCTAACGGGCTCCCCCTCCTCTTCAGAAGAGGGGGCAGGGGGTGGTAACCGAAACCGTGACCCGCTTTGCACTAACCCTCGAATTCCACGGCGGCCCGTTCATGGGCCTGCAGCGCCAGCCGCATGGGCCAACGGTGCAGCAGGCGGTCGAGGACGCTGCGCTCGCAGTGACGGGGGAGGCGATCACGCTTCACGCCGCCGGGCGCACCGATGCCGGAGTTCATGCGCTCGGCATGCGCGCGCATTTCGATCTGGCGCGCGATTTTGATCCGTTCCGACTGGGGGAGGCGCTGAGCGCGCTCATGCGTCCGCAGCCGATCGCAGTCCTCGATTGCCGCGTGGTGCCGGATGATTGGCATGCGCGCTTTTCCTGCACGGGCCGCACCTACGAATACCGCATCGCCAACCGCCGCGCGCCGCTGACGCTCGAGGCAGGCCGCGCGTGGCACTTGCGCCGCCCGCTCGATGCGGGTGCGATGCACGATGCCGCGCAGGTTCTGGTCGGCCTGCATGATTTCACCACGTTCCGCTCGGTCCATTGCCAATCGGCCAGTCCGGTCAAGACTTTGGAACGGCTCACTGTGCGGCGGGAGGGTGATCACGTGATCATCGGGGCCGCCGCGCGCAGCTTCCTGCATCATCAGGTGCGCTCGATGGTCGGCTGCCTTTCGCTGGTGGGGGAGGGCCGCTGGAGCAAGGCCGATCTGGCAGACGCGCTCAAGGCGAAGGACCGTTGCAAATTAGGACTTAACGCGCCGCCCGAAGGGCTCTACTTCGTCTCGGCAACATATGCCGGAGAGTAGAATCATGAGCGACACAACAGGCCTGCAGCTGCTTTCGACACTCACCGCTGATGGCACGCTCACCGTCGAGCTCAGGCAGCAGGCCGTTCCCGCGCCGCAGGGTAGCGAAGTGCTCGTCCGCGTCGAAGCCGCGCCGATCAACCCTTCGGACCTTGGCCTGCTGTTCGGCCCTGCCGACCTGGGGAATGCTGAATTCAGCGGCGGGCGCGTGGTGGCGAAGATGCCCGAGCCCGCCACACGGGCGATGGTCGGTCGCCACGGCGAGGCCATGCCTGTGGGCAACGAGGGTGCGGGTACGGTGATCGCGGCGGGTGAGGCACCCGAAGCACAGGCTCTGCTAGGCAAGATGGTGACGTGCATTCCGGGCGGCATGTATGCGCAGTATCGTATCGTGGAAGCGGCGGCCTGCATCGCGCTACCTGATGGCTCCACGGCAGAAGAGGCCGCGTCGGCCTTCGTCAATCCGCTCACATCGCTCTGCTTTGTCGAAGCGATGAAGAAGAAGGGCCATACCGGCCTTGTCCACACGGCCGCTGCTTCGAACCTCGGGCAGATGCTGGTGCGGATCTGTAAGGCGGACGGCGTGCCGTTGGTCAATATCGTGCGCTCGGCGGAGCAGGTTACGCTGCTCAAGAACATCGGCGCGCAGTATGTGGTCGACAGCAGCACCGAGACGTTTTTCGAGGGCCTTATTGCCGCGCTGAAAGCCACGGGTGCCACCATGGCTTTCGACGCGATCGGCGGCGGCAAGCTGGGCACCACGATCCTCTCCGCGATGGAACAAGTGGCAAACACCGGCGCCGCCTACAGCCGCTATGGTTCGAACAGCCCGAAGCAGCTCTATATATACGGTGCGCTTGATCTTGGGCCGACGATCCTTGCGCGCAATTTCGGCTTCACGTGGGACGTTTCGGGCTTCCTGCTGTTCCCGTTCATGCAGACGCTGCCGCCAGCCGATCAGGAGCGCCTGCGCCAGCGCGTGCGCGACGAGTTGGCCACCACGTTCGCGAGTTCCTACAAGGCCCGCGTCACGCTGGAACAGGCGCTGACCCGCGAGGCGGCGCTGGACTACAACGCGCGGCGCACCGGTGAGAAGTATCTCATCACGCCGCACGGTAAAGGGTAAGTCCCCAAGCTCAACAGTAGCCCGCGCAGACCTCGCGCAGGCTATCCCGTATTACCGCCATGGTGCGGACCCTCCGGCGTCACTTCGTCGCAGAGGCTGATCGCGGCCAAGCGCGAGGGTTCGCGAGATTGCCGGCCGCATTGGCCGGCCACCGCTGGGCGGGCATCGATCTCATCACCCACGAGGTGCATGAGCATGACCGCGCGTGGATCGACAACTGTAAGCTGGCTCATTTGCAGACCGTGCCCGGGCGGACTTACGAAGTGCAGCGCACAAACCTGCTGCTTCTGACCTCCAGGGTCTTGGCGCTCTGGTTCTTGGGCCTGCCGATCTTGCAACCAGTCCTGCTGGTTACCTCGTTGCCGCTGGTCAAGGGGGACAAGCCGGGCGAAGATCCAGCGCGCGGGCTGCCAATGTGGCGGCGCTACATCATCGCGCGTGCGCTCAGCTGCGCGATCATCAATGGCCCTGCACTGGCGCTGGCATAGCCTGACTGGCTGGCGCCAATGGTCATCTTCATCATCACGTCCAGCGCGATCGACCTCTTTGCGCCCTTCACGCTCCCGGTCACTGGGCAGGTCGCCTCGTGGATATCGGCCTTGACCATAACCACGGTGCTGTGGTCGCGCCGCCGAAGGCGGCACCGCGCCCAAACTTGCGTTCATGGTGCTGCGGCTCGGGCACCACGATCCGCTCACCCAGCGGGTCAACCGCACCGAATTCCACGACCGGATGGCTGCGCGCCTCGCCGGCGGTCAGCCGGAACAGGTGGCAAAGCTGTCCGCCGATCTCGATCACTTCAAGCTGCCCAACGATTCGCTCGGCCACGCGGCGGGCGACCGGCTGCTGGAAATCGTAGCACAGCGGCTGGCTGCGCGTTTCGGTCTGCATGGTGTCGGTCCATGGCTGGGCGGCGACGAGTTTGCGCGGCTGCTGGGCTGCGTGCAGTCAGTCGATGCCGCGATGGG